>JAHAWW010000057.1 GCA_018383375.1 Prevotellamassilia sp.
CTTTGGCTCCATTGGAGTTAGGGTCGTACTCGAAGATGCTTTTTCCGCTTCCTGCCGACTCGGCGAGGGCTATGTTCTCACGGATTCGGGTCTTCATGGTGATGCTTTCGTAGCGAGACTTTACGGCTTGCTCAACCACTTTGTTCAGTTTTCGATGGTTGAAGCGGGCTATGAACACACCTCCCAGGCGAAGAGAGGGCTTCACTCTTTGGAGGTTGGTCACAAAAGCATCAAGCATCCTCATTCCTTTGAGCGGAAGCAGCTCAGGAGTCATTGGCACGATGATTTCATCGGCTGCAAGAAAGGCATTCGTGGTGACGATGCCCAATGAAGGTGGGCAGTCGATGAGGATGTAGTCATAGTCATGCCTGATTGGGTCAAGAAGCCTACTGAGCAGCTGTTCTCTTGCCAGGAGATTGGTTAGGGCAATCTCTGCACTCGCCATTTCAAGTGAAGATGGCACAAGGTCGAGATTGTCCCGGATATGCTTCACTGGCAATGGTGCTCCATCTACGAGAGCATCAAAGATGCTGGTCTCAATGTCATCTTCATTAGGGATGAAATACAAGGTGAGATTAGCCTGTCCATCGAGGTCAATGAGCAGGACTTTCTTTCCCATTTGCGCCATACAAGCCCCGATAGAGGCTGTGGAAGTGGTCTTTGATACCCCTCCTTTGTGATTGGCGAACGTAATGATTTTCTGTTTCATACTTATTTGTATATATGTATCAATGTTTACATGTACTCATGTACACATGAAATGAAAAGATGCATGATTATCGATGCATAGCCATAAGGCAGTCATTAAGATCATTGTAATCTCTATAGCGATATGACTCATCAATAACCTTACTGCCGTAAACATTCATAATTGACTTTGTGGCATTCTTGCCTGCGTCATCATTATCAAGATAACAGTGAATGGCCTTATATTTTTCCAAAAGAGGAATGAGTATTTTGATCTCACCAACTCCGTTGAGTACAAAGTAGTCAAATGTGCCATTGATGGAAATGCCGTTGTCTTGAATTTCTGCTTGCATCGTAAGAAAAGAAAGCAAATCAAAGAATCCCTCAAAAACGCAGCATTGCTGTTGAGATGATCCGTCTGCATAAATTACAGAGATACTCTTCTTTCCAATACAACGCTTGCAGAATACATTGCGTGCTTCCATACCATTAGCTACATTCTTGAATGCGATGGCATAGTATCTTCTGCCCCGAAAAGTATAGTGAACCTCTTTACAGAATTGTTGAGCGATTCTATAACTGATACGTCTCTTGAAAATATAATCGGTTAAAGCTGGATGCGTCAGAGGTACAATCATTTCCACAAATGTCTCTTGGTTTAAGTTATCAGAAAATTCCTTTCTTTTTCCTTCTAACCATTGACGTTTGTTTTCCTCTTCTCTTAGCACAGCGTTATAATCTTTACTGTATAGCAGTTTCTTTTCTTCAATTTGCCTTTGAAGAAATGAAAGAACTTGATGTTCAGACCATGCAGGATGCAGACGTTCAACAAGGTTGATGAGATTACCGCCAATGCCGCTTCCAAAATCATACCATAGATTTTCTTTGATATTAACAGCAAATGAAGGGCTATTTTCTGGGCGGAGTGGGGAGCAATAGAAAATACTCTTGCCTTTTCTGACACCATCCCCATAATCATTCTCTTTCATCCATTGATAAATACTTACAGATTTAATTTCTTCAATAGTCATGTTACATTGAGTATAAGTAATTGTACACGTGATTGCAGGTGTATGCGCGCGCGTATGTAATATATATACCTGTTAAACTTAAACCTAAACTTTCTTGCTTTCTTCAGTGCTTGGATTCACAAAACCCTCTGATTTATAAATATATGCATCATCTTGCTTCACAATAATACCTTTGCCTGAAAGAAGTTTAAGTAAGTCCTTGATTCCATTTGTTCCACGCTTATAACCTGCGTCCTCATATGCACGTGAGACCATTTCAACCAAATCACTGTATCGTGTAGGAGAGTTGTTCTTGAAAGCCTTGCTCAATATCTCCTGATGTACTTCGTTATCCAGGCTCACAAGAGACTTCTCCCTGCGTTTTACAACAGTCACAGAAATGCCATTGTCAAGAACAGGTAACTTGTTGTCATCAATATGGAATGCAAAGGTGCTGAACTCTTTATCTCTCATGTGCATAGGTCTAACCTCACTGATACTGTTATTTTGTAGGTTCTTACTGATAATCAGTACTGTTTCTGCCTTATTTTCAAGTTCAGTACCTATGTGTCCACGTGGATTGTTATCGTTCTTGTTTAAGTGGAGTACAGTATGGATATGAAGGTCATACACACTTGTCCATGCCATGAGAACGGTCATCACATCCGTGGCTTCTTTACCATTGTTTATGTCATACATCAGATCTCTGAGTCCGTCGATGATTACAAGACCGACCTCTTGGTGCTTTCTCAAAGCATAATCAATGAGAGCGATACGAAGTTTCGGCGTGTATTCACGCAACCCCCAAAACAGAAGGCGTGGGTCATCCTTCTTGACAGAAAGCCCTGACAGTTTATAGATTCGCTCCAGAACATTATGGCAATGATATTTGCTCTGTTCCGTATCGAAATAGAGAATCTTCCGTTTCCCCTCAGGAAGGCACGCCCGGTAGTTAAGCACTGTAGTATTTGTAACTGCAGCTGCTACCATTGCAGAGATGTTGAATGTCTTTTTACTTTTTGCCTTACCTGTTGAAGCACTGAAATTTCCAAACGTGGCAATGGTACAGTCTCCAACGAAGAGAATTTTGGGAGGTATTGTAACCTTGTCTGTTGCTTTGATTTCACCTTTTGATAGATAGGACTCCAACTCTTCATCACTGAAATCGTCCTTCTCTAACATTGAAACTTCCAGTGACTTATGTTCAAGATTCGATTTCTGAACTAATTGCACTGGTTTATCTTCTCTTTTTTCCATCTTGATTTTGCTTTTTTTTATTTGTCTCAATGTCCTTTACGGATATTGCACACCTGTCAAGCAACTCCACCAAACGAGAGTCTGGAAGGTTGGTACCATCAATGCTGTTCTTCTTTGACCGCTTCTTCATCTTTACTTGATTCTATTGATTCCATGTTTACGGACAGGTTGGATAACTCCTTGTCATTTACCTTGTTCCTCTTAATCCACGCTATTAGCTCTTTCTTCTCAAAGAAAATCATTTTACCACGTGGCTTAAAATGAGGTATTTCACCACTACAAGTGAGCTTGTAAAGAAGACTCTTAGATATGTCAAGGTATTGGCACACATCCTTCATGTTAAGGATTTCCTTTGTGGTGTAAATCGCATCTTCCAACGATTTCAACTTTTCGTTCACCACACCTGGATCCACAGTCTTCAACTCTTTTATTTGCATTTCCAAGAGTTCTATTCGTCTTGAAAGTTGCTCGATGTCTTTTTTCGCCATTTCTTTAATTGTTTTGAGTGATACATAGAGGGAGCCACCCTCATCGTGAACCGATTCGAATGCAAAGGTATATTGATAGTGTTGCTTTATGGGATGATGTTACTATATAGGAGGAGTTATATAGTAACTATATAGCCACTTTCGTTTCATGTGGTTGGATTCCTACGTCTTTTCATCACTTATTTGCATCTGAATATATCATACTCATAGAAAACTGTAATATAATAAGGGTATATATTACTTTATGACATCAGTGCGAATAGGCTGCACCATGATTGTATAACTTTGCACTAATTTGCCCAAATATGCATGAGAAAAGAAAGAAAACATTATTATACAGTACTATGGCATACGTTTGTGTGGCATGTATTATTCTTAATATAAACTTAACACAAAAAGAAAATGAAGCAGTTAAAAAACAACTTCGTTCTCTCTCTTTTTGTGTCCATGCTATCCAAGCTGTACAAAGAAAGAAGAGAAAGAGTTGCCTGAGAATGAACTTTGGCAACTCTATCGTGCTGCTTATGAGCAGTACCAGTGTGAAATCCTCAAAGGAGAGAAGAACTACTCTCGTTTTGTGAATGATTTCTTTGCATACCATCTTCCTACATCGTGTACACGTGAAGAGCAAATGCGACTTCATGTGATGCACGTCTTTAGCATCAAGGAACTCCTTGAAGAACGTCGAGACCTTGTCAATTTCTTCTTTTCAAAAGGAAGTTTTGAAGAGGAAGACTATCATCAGATGGAGCATCTGTTTAACACTGGCAGCAGCATCGAGCCAGAAAGAGAGAGTCTTGCCAATTTCTCAGAGAAGCAGATCAGTCTCATCACGGATTTTGTCAACACTACAAAACTCTTCAGACAGGATGTCTCAGAGAATGACATGGCAAATCTATTCAAATGCAAACTGAACGCACCATTGCAAGCAAATGTCAATAGACATGTCGCACTATTCTTCGGTGCTCTTAGGCAATATGGCTTATTGCCTTTCTCATGGCAGATGATTATTGAGGAGAACAGGCTGATTTCTTCATCAGCCAATAACCAGCCACTTCGTGCCAGTCATCTCAGATGCGGGTTGTCACAGGCAAAGAATGTCAAACTCGCAAAGGAAAAGTCTTCCTTGAACAAGATGGAAGATATTGGCTTTGAAGCCACATGCAATGCTTTTGTAAAGAAGTTGAAAGAAAGTATCTAAGATGCAAGAAAGATAAGCAAATATGATATGTTCAGCGATATAACAACTATATTCCAGTACCTATATAGTTGATATTATTATTCTTATGATTCTGAGGGGCTACCTTTGCAATCGAATCGATTTAGATACGGAGGTAGCCTCTCCATTTACGTAATCATAAGCACATAGACAATGAACAATAATACAGAAATAATATTCTCGGATAAAACGGTCACTTACGACCAGTTTGTCACAGATCTTGCAACAAGGATTGCATTGAAGATACATCAAGTAGAAAAAGGTCAGCTTGAAATCAGCCAGGCCAAAGCGTTCAAGATGTTTGGTAGGGCAGATGTTGAACGGTGGATTAGGAATGGTAAGTTAAAGCCGTGTAGGGTGTCACCAGGCAAGAAACGCTACAGGTTGATAGATCTACAGAAACTCGCAAACATTCAGCAGAATTACATTCTGTAGCCAGGTTCGAGAAGTACATTAAAAAACTCAGATGCAGCACAATACTGTATCTGAGTTTTTTTGTATAAGTATCAGTTAAAAGAGAAAACTGTTTTATGGAATCAGACGTTGATACATCTGAGTCAAGTTTTTATCAACATTGGTTATCTTGAACTGAACTCGAGCATTGTGAATATTCTTAGGTAGGATAGTCACAAGTTTGTCCATTACCTGATCAACATTAGAAAAGCCTGTATCTTCTATAGCACAAACCTGTTTACCCATAACAAAGGCTTCAGCACGGACATAGTTGTACTTTGATATTTTCTCAAATGACTTATCCTCTTTTTCGATGTACTTTGACTCGTGATCAGTGAAGAACACAAAATCGATTACCTTTTCGTTAAGAATCCACGCAGGAGTGAAATCTATCTTGACATATACTTTTGCCATTCTGTTGATAGAATGGTTGAGTCCAAAATCAACATCATTCATTGTTGCTCCACATTCGTTCTGGGCTATGGTTGCCCAACTATGTCTAAAGGCATAGAGCGATGCTCTGTAACCTGGCTCTACCTTTTCCCAAATCTGCTTAATGCCCGTATTGACGTTTGCACAGAAAGAATCAGATGTTGCTAAACGATCGTGGAAGTTAAACAACCATGGGGAACGTTCATCTTTTGTGAGATACTTCTCAAATGTTGGTTTCAAGAATGCTGGTACACGAACTTCAAAGTAACCTCTGTCAGAACGTGTCGACCTCGTCTTCTGTCGTTCGTAGTGAAAGATGTTCCCATCGTACTGATCCTTCTTCGCATTAAAGATGTCCACAGCATTTAAGCCGCACATACAGAATGAAATCAATGCCACATCCTGACCAACTTCCATTAGTGGGTGAGTGAATTTACTTCTATCTGGAACGACATTGAAGAATGCACGCAATTTGCTTGCAGGAATGGCACGCTTCTCTGGCACATCACTTCTTGGGATAGTGACATTACTCCAAGGATTCTTCAGTTTAAGTATTCCTCGTTCTTCGTCATTGAATTCTCTTCTGGCAGCTTTGTACACCTCCCTCATACATACTGGATATTGTTCCTTGCTTCGAGTTGTGGTGGAAAGGGATTCTATCCATCGGTTAAGGAAAGCAGAAGTAAGACGTGAAAACATGATATTGTCTGTCCCTGCGAATCTTTCCATATGTTGCAGAGACCACTTATAGTTACGTGAAGTGCGTTCCTGTCCTCTTTTAATCAATTTCTCGATATGCGCTCTTGCGTAATCAGAGAAAGAAAGGTCTTTTCCATAGTCGGTCACATAAGTGAGTACTTCGTTTGCTGACCACGTAGAAGCATCAACTTGATTAAGCATATTATAAAACTTTTCTATCAAGATTGAAGTTTGCTGTATTACGAAGGGATCAATGATGTCTTTCTTATCATCACTTAATCCCTTATCGTTTACCATCCATGATGTTCTAACGTAAGCGAACTGTCTGTTTTGAGTAATACGGATATATACATTGTACATTCCGTTTCTTGTCCTTGACTTTACAATTGCTTTTAATGTTGCCATGCTGAAAATTGTTATTTGGGGTTATTCAAATTGTGATAAAATACCTGTTTGCAGAGTTCTAAAATCTGGGAAACACCGAGATTTTTTTGGGAAACATCCGGTGTTTTTTGGGAAACAAATGAATGGCTTGGGAAACACGCTCCTAATTTTTGGGAAACATTTGCCCTGATTTTGGCCTCTTATTCTGCATTTGGAACAGGCAGAATATGCACAAAAAACTAAGGGCAAGTACCTGTTTCCCAGATACTTGCCCTTTATATAGCTAATTTTCAGCACGTTTCGATTATTCTTCGACGGCGGCCTGCGCGGCGGCAAGACGTGCGATGGGCACGCGGAACGGTGAGCAGCTGACATAGTTGAGGCCTACCTTGTGGCAGAACTTCACAGAGCTGGGTTCACCGCCGTGCTCGCCGCAAATACCGCATTTGAGATCGGGACGTACGGTGCGGCCCTTGTTGACGGCCATTTCCACGAGCTGACCTACGCCGTTCTGGTCGAGCACCTGGAAGGGGTCTACCTTCAAAATCTTCTTGTCGAGGTAAACGGGCAAGAAGCTGGCGATGTCATCGCGAGAGTAACCGAAGGTCATCTGAGTGAGGTCGTTCGTACCGAAAGAGAAGTACTCTGCACGAGAAGCTATCTTGTCGGCCGTGAGAGCTGCACGCGGAATTTCAATCATCGTACCCACCTTGAAGGGGATTTCGATGCCTTCTTCTTTGAAGAGAGCGGCAGCTTCGTCGCGAATGACTTTCTCTTGAGCCTCAAACTCATAGAGGATACCGGTGAGGGGCACCATAATCTCGGGTTGCGGGTCGAGTCCTTCGCGCTTCAAATCGATGGCGGCCGAAAGAATGGCACGGGTCTGCATTTGGGTGATTTCGGGATAGGTGTTGCCCAGACGGCAGCCACGGTGACCGAGCATCGGGTTGTGTTCGCAGAGGCTCTCTACGCGCTGACGGATATATTCTACGGTTACGCCCATGGCCTGTGCCATTTCTTCTTGGCCTTTGGCATCGTGGGGCACGAACTCGTGGAGGGGCGGGTCGAGCAGACGCACGTTGACGGGGAAGCCGTCCATGGCGCGGAAAATGCCTTTGAAGTCTTCCTTCTGATAGGGGAGGAGTTTGGCAAGGGCTTTCTTGCGGCCTTCGACGCCGTCGGCCAAAATCATTTCGCGCATGGCCACAATCTTCTCGTTGTCGAAGAACATGTGCTCGGTGCGGCAAAGGCCGATACCTACGGCACCAAATTTGCGGGCCACTTCGGCATCGTGGGGTGTGTCGGCGTTGGTGCGTACCTTCAGATGAGTGTATTTGGCACAGAGGTCCATGAGGGCGGCAAAGTCTCCTGAAAGCTCAGCTGCCTGAGTGCGGATTTCGCCTTGATAAACGCGGCCGTTCGTACCATTGAGTGAGATGTAGTCACCTTCTTTAAGGACGATGCCGTCGATTTCTACGGTCTTGTTTTTGTAGTCAACGTTGATGGCGCCTGCACCGCTGACGCAGCACTTACCCATACCGCGAGCCACAACGGCAGCGTGGCTGGTCATACCGCCACGGGCGGTGAGGATGCCTTCTGCCACGGCCATACCGGCGAGGTCTTCGGGACTGGTTTCGATACGCACCATCACCACTTTATGACCATCGGCGTGCCATTTGGCAGCGTCTTCGGCAAAGAATACAATTTGGCCGCAGGCGGCACCCGGGCTGGCGGGCAGACCGCGTGTGAGCTCTTTGGCTTTGGCCAAGGCTTCTTTGCTGAATACGGGGTGGAGGAGTTCGTCGAGTTTGTTGGGCTCGCAGCGATTGATGGCTGTTTTTTCGTCAATCATGCCTTGACGGAGCAGGTCCATGGCAATTTTAACCATAGCCGCACCGGTGCGCTTACCGTTACGGGTCTGGAGGAACCAGAGCTTGCCTTCCTGAACCGTGAACTCCATGTCTTGCATGTCGTGGTAGTGCTCTTCAAGTTTGGTCTGGATGCCGTCGAGTTGCTTGTAGATTTCGGGCATAGCCTCTTCCATTGAGGGGAATTGGGCTTTGCGCTCTTCTTCGCTGATGCCTTGGAGTTCGGCCCAGCGGCGGCTACCTTCGAGTGTAATCTGTTGCGGTGTGCGGATACCGGCAACAACGTCTTCACCCTGTGCGTTGACGAGCCATTCACCGTTAAAGAGGTCTTCGCCGGTGGCTGCGTCGCGGCTGAAGCATACGCCGGTTGCCGACGTGTTACCCATATTACCAAACACCATAGCCATGACGGTTACGGCCGTACCCCATTCGGCGGGGATGCCTTCCATCTTGCGATAGAGGATGGCGCGTTCGTTCATCCATGAGTCAAACACGGCGCAGATGGCACCCCAAAGTTGTTCCATGGGGTCGGAGGGGAATTCCTTGCCGGTCTGGGCTTTGATGGCGGCTTTGAAGCGTTTTACGAGTTCTTTGAGGTCTTCCACTTCAAGCTCGTTGTCGAGTTTCACGCCTTTGGCTTCTTTCACCTCGTCGATGATGGCTTCGAAGGGGTCAACGTCGTCTTTGTTGACGGGCTTCATGCCGAGCACTACGTCGCCATACATTTGCACGAAACGACGGTAGGCGTCGTAGGCGAAACGGGGGTTGTTGGTCTTGCGTGCCAAGCCTTCAACCACTTCGTCGTTGAGACCGAGGTTGAGGATAGTGTCCATCATACCGGGCATAGAGGCACGGGCACCCGAGCGAACGGAGAGCAACAGCGGGTTGGCTACGTCGCCAAACTTTGAAGCCATAAGGTCTTCTACGCCGTGAAGCGCATTTTCAACGTCTTTTCTCAACAACTCAACAACCTCGTTCTTGCCGATTTTGTAGTAGTCGTTACAAGTGTCTGTGGTGATGGTAAATCCCGGGGGGACGGGGACGCCAATGAGATTCATCTCGGCAAGGTTTGCACACTTACCACCGAGTTCGTTGCGCATATCTGCGCGGCCTTCAGCCTTACCGGCACCGAAGGTGTAAACCCTTTTGCGGTTTTCCATAGTTGTGATATTATTATTTTTGAAACTTTCAATAGGGGCAAATTTAGCAAAATTCCTATAATATCACAATGTTAGCACTTTTTTTTATTCTTTGACGGCACTTTTCGGCTCTTTGACTGTGTTTTGGGGCTATTTTGGGCGATACGTTCCGGTCTGTCAAGGCTGTTTTGGACTGTTTGGGTTTGTGGCGACGCTTTTGTCTTTTTGTTTTGGCCGTTCTGTGGTTATCTTTGGCGTAAGAAATATGCAAAGGGGGCTCATCAGGCCTCTTTTATTGTGTATTAAGCCGTTACGGGGCTTATTCGCGTTTTTTCTGTCCTTATGCCCGTTTTTTCTCTCCCTATTCCCGTCCGGCCAAACCTTAAGATTGTGAAACTTTGGGCGTTTTTTGTCGTTTTTGTGCCCTTTGACCGTCGTGTTCAGTGGTTGAGGCGTATCGACGGATTTAGTTTGAATGAAAAGTGCAGTTTTTTTTGTCACACAAAGCCGGCATTTTGTCACGCATTGACGCAGGTTTGCCGACCAATAAAAACACGATGTGCCTTCACCTGGTGGGCGAGGCACATCGTGGAGTGTTGGTTGTGCTGAGCGCAACTATGTCGTCAGTCTTTGGTCATATTTCTCACGATACCCAGTTTGGTTTTGCTGATGAAGTCAAGGATGACGTGGATTTCATCGCTCATAGGGATTTGTTCGGGTATCTTGATAATGGCGTCTTCAAGGCTGAAGTTGCCGGTGTAGATAATGCGGTAGGTATTGGCCATGTGGCGCATGATGCGTTCAGACATACCGATATGTTTCAACACGATGGTGTTGATGCCGTGGTAGCCGGCCGGATTACCACCGAGTACGACATAGGGCGGAACGTCTTTTTGCACGCGGCATCCGCTCTGCATCAGTGAGTACTGGCCTACGCGCACGCGTTGCTGAATGATGACGCCTGAGCTTTGGATGGAGTGGTCGTCGATTTCACATTCGCCGGCAATGCTCACACCAATACCAACGACGCAACCATTACCGATTTTCACGTCGTGGCAAATGTGCACCTGGTCCATCAAGTAGTTGCCGTTGCCTATGGTGGTGGCTTTGTCGGCATAGGTGCTACCGGCAATTACCACGTTTTCGCGGATGTGGTTGTCGTTGCCAATCACCACTTTTGTGGGTTGGCCTTCCACATAGTGAAAGTCTTGTGGGGTGGCGCAGATGACGGCGTTTTGATGCACGACATTGCCTGAGCCCATCGTGGTGCCTTCGAGAATGCTGGCGTGTGCCTTGATGACGCAATCGTCTCCGATGACTACGCCTTTTTCAATATAGGCAAACGGGGCTATCTCTACGTTTTGGCCGATTTTGGCCTCGGGGTGAACGTATGCTAAAGGACTAATCATGATTGTTGTGTATTGCAAGGTTAGACTTAAGGGCTTGTTCAATCGCGACCGCCGCCGAGTGCTTGATAGAGCGTAATGGCAGCCTGCACTTTGTCAAACTTCGTAGAGATGAGATTGAGCTGGGCCTGCAGCAGGCTCGACTGTGCGGTGAGGGTCTCAAGATAAGAGGTGGTGTTGCCATGGGCGAAAAGATAGTTGGTGTCGTCTACGGCTTTTTGGAGTTGTTCCACCTGGCGGCTGATGCTTTGCTCTTGGGTGCAGCGGGCTTGATATTGACTCAGAGCGTCGCTCACCTCGGCTCCGGCCCGATAGAGTGATTGTTGGAAGTCGATGAGAGCTGCCTCTTGTTGTGCCTTGGCAATCTTGAGCTGTGCGGTGAGTTGCCCGTTGGCAAAGAGAGGTTGAACGAGCGAACCAACGGCCGAAGCCAAGAACTTGGCCGGATTGGTGATGGCCGCACCGGCGCTGTTGGTCCAACCAGCCTGACCGCTGATGGTCAGTGAAGGATAAAAGGCGCTACGGGCCACGTTGGTTTGATAGAAGGCATTGGCCAGTGTGAGCTCTGCGGCTTTCACGTCGGGACGGTTCGAAAGCAGTTGCACGGGCACACCCACTTTCAGTTGCTCGGGAAAACCGTTGCCGCTGAAGGTGCCGCGGTTGATGGGGTGGGGTGCTTCGTGAAGGATGAGGCAGAGAGAATTTTCGGCCGAGGTGATGCTCTGTTTCAGTGCCGGCACGGTGGCCTCAATCTGGTAATAGTTGGCCTTGGCCTGCTCCACGGCGGCAGAGTTGGTCAGACCGCCCACTTCCCACATCTTCTCCATGGCCGTCACGTTTTTGCCCCAGATTGCGAGCGTGGCCTCAGTGGTGGCCAATTGCTCGTCGAGCATTTGCAGCGTATAATAGAGGTTGGCCACGGCCGAGATGATGTTGGTGCGCACGGCCTGCTTGGAGGCACGGCTTAGTTCGAGGTTCACCTCGCCTTGCTTCTTGACGTTGCGCAACGAACCGAGTGAACCGATTTGCCAACTGGCCTGCACGGGGAGGCTATAGGTTTTGGTGGCTTTACCGCCGTCGAACGACGAGATGGTGCCTTGCGGACTGAAAGCCAAAGAGGGCAGATAGGCCAGACGGGCCACTTTGAGGGCGGCCTCGGCCTGAGTAATGGTCAAGTCGGCCTTGCGCAGGTCGGCGTTTTGTGCGAGCGCTTTCTCTATGAGTGCCTGTAGTTGAGGCTCAGTGAAGACCTCGCGCCACGGCGTGTTGCCGAAGCTGGTGGTGTCGCCCTGCAACACGGCATAGGTGTCGGTGGTGTCGCGATAGAGGCTGTCTGTGCTGACAGACTCCGGGCGCTCATAGTTGCTCATCGTGCGGCAACTGCTCAGCAGGGCCGTACCGCAGAGTATGGTGACGAAAATTTTGTTCATATTCATATTTATATATAGGAGTGGCGGGAGACCAAGTCGGTCTGAGCGGCTAGCCGGTCTCCCACCGGCTCTTTTGGATGTGGCTGTTAAATACTGTATTGTTCGGCGTCGGCCTGGCCTTCCTTATTCTCAAGGTCGTCCCACTTCATCGGCGAAATCTTTTCTTGCAGATACTGGAAGATAACGAAGAGGGCGGGCACGATGAAAATCTGGAAAATCATACCGATGAGCATACCACCGATGGCGGTTGTACCAAGCGAGCGGTTACCATTGGCACCTACGCCGAAGGCAAACATTAGCGGCAACAGACCGATAATCATGGCCAAAGAGGTCATCAAGATGGGGCGCAATCGGGCACCGGCACCGAGCACAGCGGCCCAAGAGATGCTCATACCCATTTTGCGGCGGTCGAGAGCGAACTCTACGATAAGGATGGCGTTCTTGGCCAACAGACCCATCAACATAATCAAGGCAATTTGCACATAGATGTTGTTGGCAGCGTCGCCAAATATGGGAATAATCGAGTTAAGACCGCCCATGGCTTGAATGAAGATGAACGAACCTGCCAAACCGAAGGGCACTGAGAGCAATACGGCCAGCGGCAACAGATAGCTTTCATACTGAGCCGAAAGCAAGAGGTAGATAAACACGAAGCAGAGCAAGAAGACGATGGCCGTCGTGCTGCCGCCGCTCTGTGACTCCTCGCGAGATGTGCCGGAGAACTCAAACGAATAACCCGTAGGCAGAGAGGTCTTGGCCACTTCCTCGATGGCTTTAAGTGCCTGACCGGAGGTGTAACCCGAAGCCGGGTTGCCGTTCACGGCCATTGAGGTGTACATGTTGAAGCGGTTGATGTTGTCGGGACCGTGCGACGGCGTGATGGTGATAAACTCCGTGATTGGAGCCATCTCGTTGCCGTTTCTCACCTTAATCTTATAGAGGCTCTCATAGTTCATGCGCTGGCTGCGCTCGCCTTGCACCATCACACGATAGAGTTTACCGAAGCGGTTGAAGTTTGAGAGATACAGACCACCGTAGTAGCCTTGAAGCGTGGTGAGGATGGTGTTGGGCGAGATGCCGGCGCGCTTACACTTGGCGGCGTCGATGTCAATGAGATATTCGGGGAAGTTGGGGTTGAACGTGGTCTGGGCCGACTCAATCTCAGGACGTGCTGTCAGGTCGGCAAGGAACTGCTTCGAGACGTCGTAGAATTTGTTCAGGTCGCCACCCGTACGGTCTTGCAAGTTAAGCGTGAAACCATTGGTCACACCATAACCCGTAATCATAGGGGGCTGGAAGAACAACACCTGAGCGTCTTTAAACACGTCGCGCGACTTGAGGTAGAGGTTGGCAAACACCACGGTTGAACTCTCTTTGAGTGAACGCTCTTCCCAGTCTTTGAGCTTGATGATGAACGAACCATAGCTCGGTCCGCGGCCACCAATGAAGCTGTAACCCGAAATCACCGTACTTACCTCTACGGCGGGCACACTGCACACCAGGCTATCCACGCGCTTGAGCATAGCTTCGGTCTTGTCTTGCGACGTGCCGGGAGGCATCGTTACGACACCCATAATCGTACCCGTGTCTTCGTTGGGCACGAGGGCGGTCGGTGTGTTCTGCATCAGGAGCACGAGACCCACGATGGCGGCGACCACAATGCCGAGAGAGAGAATGGGTCGCTTCACAAAGCGCAACACGCCTTTCTTGTATTTGCCGAGCAAACGCTCATAGCCGCTGTTGAATGAGTTCTGGAACTTCTTCGTGCTCAGACCAAGCATGGCAATGACGCTGATAATAATCATCACGATGGTCACAATCGGGCTGGCCTCGAAGTTGAACATACCGAAAATCATGCCCAACACGGCTATGCAGACCAAGAGGATGGTCACTTTCGGGTTAATCAGTCGGCCTATGGCTTCTTTGTAGCGAGAGAGCATGGTTTGTCCGGCGGCCTTGTAGGCGGTGCCGAGACGATTGCCCAGTGAGGCTTCGCTCTTGTGGGGCTTAAGCAAGATGGCGCAGAGAGCCGGAGAGAGGGTCAAGGCGTTGACGGCCGAGAAACCAATGGCGATGGCCATGGTCAGACCAAACTGACGGTAGAACGTACCTGAGGTGCCCGACATGAAGCTCACCGGAATAAACACCGCCATCATCACCAACGTAATCGAGACAATGGCGCCGCCAAGTTCACCCATAGCGTCGATAGAGGCTTTGCGTGCCGACGAATAGCCTTGGTCAAGTTTGGCGTGCACACCCTCGACCACCACAATGGCGTCGTCCACCACAATGGCGATGGCCAGCACGAGAGCAGAAAGGGTCAGCAAGTTGACAGAGAAGCCAATCATTGAGAGGGCGAAGAACGTACCGACGAGGGCCACGGGGATGGCGATGGTCGGGATGAGCGTGGAGCGGAAGTCTTGCAAGAAGATAAACACCACGATAAACACGAGGATGAAGGCCTCAATGAGGGTTTTGATTACTTCGTGGATAGAAGCAAAAAGGAAGTCGTTGACGTTCTGGGCCACGGTAATCTTCAAGCCTTCGGGCAAGTCTTCTTCGCATTTCTCCAGAAGTTGCTCAATGTCTTTGACAATCTGCGTGGCGTTACTACCGGCCGTTTGCATGACGATACACGACACAGACGAGTTGCCGTTGACCGTACCCGAGAAGGCGTAACTCTCGCGGCCAAGTTCCACGCGGGCAATGTCTTTGAGTCGCAGCAGGGTGCCGTCTTCTTTTGACTTTATGATGAGGTTTTCAAACTCCGACACTTCCTTGAGGCGGCCTTTGTAGCGCAAGGTGTATTGGTAGGTTTGGTCTTGGCGCTCGCCGATGCTACCCGGAGCGGCCTCAATGTTTTGCTCGGCCAATACGGTCGATATGTCTGAGGGCATGAGATGATACTCTGCCATACGTTCGGGGTCGAGCCAAATACGCATTGAGTAGTTCGCACCCATAACCATAGCATCACCTACACCCTGCACACGCTGGATTTGCGGCAGGATGTTGATTCTCATATAGTTTTCGACGAACTGCTTATTGTATTTGCCTGAGGCGTCCGACACGGAGAATACCACGAGCATGGAGGTCTGGCGCTTCTGCGTAATCACACCGACCTTGGTGACTTCTGCCGGCAACAGACCTTCGGCCTTGGCCACACGGTTTTGCACGTTCACGGCAGCCATGTCGGGGTCGGTGCCCTGCTTGAAGGTGATTTCGATGGTGGCATCACCGGTGTTGGTGGCCGTAGAACTCATGTAGTCCATGTTTTCTACACCGTTGATTTGCTCTTCAAGCGGTGCAATCACAGAGTTCATTACGGTCTGGGCGTTGGCACCGGTGTAGTTGGTGCTCACCTGTACGGTAGGCGGTGCGATGTCGGGATACTGGGTGATGGGGAGCGACATCAAGCCCAAGAAACCCAAGATGAGGATGACGATGGATATCACCGTCGACAACACCGGGCGCGTTATAAATCTGTCAAGTTTCATGAATGATTTGCTTTGATTGTTTCGATGGTTGTCCAAGCCATTTCAGAGCGTGGACGACTTGTAATTGACTCCTTATTTATATTATAGGAGTGGTTGAGGTGCCCTCTGCCGAGCCGTTGGGCTTTTAAGGCTGTTTGGGCCTTATGGCTTGGGCGGTGTGGTCGGGATGATTATTTCTCGCCCGGCAGTTTGCCTGCTTTGAGGTCGGCTTTGGCTTTTTCGCGGTTTTTGGCCGACTGGGCGGGAGTGATGGGGGTGATTTTGGCACCGTTCTTGAGCTGGTTGACACCTTCCACGACGATGCGCTCACCGGCCTTGAGGCCATCGGTCACCACGTAGTTTTGACCGTCGTTTTGCACCATGACGCTGATTTCGCGCGAAGCCACGGTGTTGTCTTTGTTCACCACGTAAACAAAGCGCTTGTCTTGGATTTCATAGGTGGCATTTTGCGGTACGAGGATGGCGCCTGTAGCCTTGGTGGGGATGATGATGTTGCCCGTGCCACCGGAGCGGAGCTCTTTGCCGGCGTTGTCGAAGGTGGCACGCATCTGTACGGCACCGGTTGTGGGATCAATCACACCGCTCACGGCTGTGATGTGACCCGGAGTGGCGTAGGTCGAACCGTCGGCCAGAGTGAGCTGCACCTCGGGCATGGCCTTGATGGCTTCATCGACGCCGCCGCTGGTGCGGGTGAGTCCGAGCAGCTGCTTCTCGGTCATGCTGAAATAAACATAGACGTTCGAGATGTTCGACACGGTGGTCAGAGGCTCTGCCTGTGCCGAGCTCACGAGGCTACCCACGCGGAAAGGTATGCTGCCCACCACGCCGGTGGCCGGACTGGTCACGGTGCAATAGCTCAAGTTGTTTTTGGCCGAGATGAGTTGGGCCTCGGCTTGTGCCAGCTGGGCCTTGAGGCTCTCGAGGCTGTTGGCGGCGATGTCGTAGTCGTAGCGACTCACGATGTTGGCTTCGAGCAACTGTTTCTTGTTGTTCACGGTGAGCTGTTGGGTGGCAATGTTGGCCTTGATGACATTCACTTGGGCCTGAGCCTGTTTCACGGCAGCGGCATACTGCACATCGTCAATGCTGAAAAGCGGCTGGCCGGCCTTGACAAAATCGCCTTCGTCTACAAGCACTTTCATGATGTGACCGGCAATTTTCGGACGAATTTCGATGTCCTGCACGCCCTTGATGGTGGCGGGATAGGTCGTGGTGAGTTCGGCGTCGCTGGCTGCCAGAGTCACGACGGCATACTCGTTGCTGGCCTCCGGCATTTGCTGTTTACTGCCACAAGCAGCTGTCAATCCGAGGAGAGCAACGAAAAGGCTGATTTGTTTCATTTTCATGTGTTGGGGATATTGAATGTTTATTATTGTCGTGTTTGTGCACGGTTTATCGGCTGCAAAATTACTTCAAAAAACTCAACTAAGCCCTAAAGTTTCCCTATTATCACGCGCATGTTTAGTTATATTAACGGACGCTCTGAATAAAACCGACCAAAATCGTGCTTTTTTGTATGCTGGAGTTGGCAAAACTTCTACGGTAAAGGCGGTCAAGGTTGGCGGCTTTGCGTGGTTTTACTCTAATTTGAGTCGGTCCGTGCTCTTCGCGATGGCGTCAGATTGTCTTTTTTCGTCACGGTTTTTAGTCTTATCTTTGACTTAGGTAATAAGAAGAGGGCCTCATTTGGCTCTCTTTTTTTGATTTTGTGGGCGTTACGGCCATAAGGAAAGAAATTTCTCTCCTTATGCCGGTGAAAAATCGCCTTATGCCAGGAATTTTAATCTGCCGGAAAAACGATATTTTGATGGCTTTGACGAATTACTGCGCTTATGGAAAAATCAAATTAGATTATTTATTATTCAGAATATCAAAGATATACCATATAATATTAAAGTGA
>JAHAWW010000058.1 GCA_018383375.1 Prevotellamassilia sp.
GCGAGTCACGACAAAGACATTTCATTATTTATATCAAACTTCAAAACATTACACACAATGGCTTACGTAATTAGCGACGACTGCATCGCCTGCGGCACCTGCATCGGCGAATGCCCCAGTGGCGCCATCTCTGAAGGCGAAAAGTATTCAATCGACCCCTCTGTATGTGTAGACTGCGGCACTTGCGCCGATGTCTGCCCCTCCGGCGCCATCGCTCCGGGCGAATAAGCAGAACGTTCTTTTCGACACGCATAGCGGCTGTCTCCCGTCATGGGAGATGGCCGCTTTTGCTTGCGCTCAGCCCCAAAGCCCATTCATCATGACTCGGAAAATATTCGCCGCTTCAGAGTTTTTTGCGTAATTTTGCAGCCAAAACACTGCCCATGAACGCAACGGAGCAATCACCCCACAACAAACAGCGCCTGCTCGGCCTCAACACGGCCGAGCTCAAGGACGTGGCGACTCGACTCGGACTTCCCGCCTTCACGGGCAAACAAATGGCCGACTGGCTCTACCGCAAACACGCCACGAGCATCGACCAAATGACCAACCTCTCCAAAAACGCACGCGCCCGATTGGCTGAAACCTATGAGGTGGGAGCTATGCCGCCCATCGATGAGATGAGAAGCAAAGACGGCACGGTGAAATACCTCTTCCCCACCGCCGACGGCCATTTCGTCGAGACAGTCTATATTCCTGATGCCGACAGGGCTACGCTTTGCGTGTCGTGTCAGGTGGGTTGCAAGATGAAATGCGCCTTCTGTATGACCGGCCGACAGGGCTTCGTGGCCTCGCTCACGGCAGCCGACATTCTCAACCAAATCTATTCGCTGCCCGAGCGCGACACGCTGACCAACATCGTGTTTATGGGCCAAGGCGAACCTATGGACAACCTCGAGGCTGTGCTTCGAGCCACCGAGCGACTGACGGCCGACGATGGCTACGGCTGGAGTCCGAAGCGCATCACAGTGTCGAGTGTGGGTTTGGCTAAGGGACTGCCCCGCTTCGTCACAGAGAGCGCCTGCCATTTGGCCATCAGCCTCCACCATCCCCTACCGGCCGAAAGAGCAAACATAATGCCGGCCGAACGGGCTTGGAGCATCACCGACGTGGTGGCCCTGCTGGCACAACAAGACTGCTGGCGCAAACATCCACGCAACCCTCAAACGCCCAAACAACGCCGACTCTCGTTTGAATATATCCTCTTCGACGGCGTAAACGACACCCTGCGTCACGCCGACGCCCTGCTCAACCTGCTGAGCGAACTCGACTGCCGCATCAACCTCATTCGCTTCCACGACATCCCCGACTCGCCACTCCACGGCGTTGACGACAAACGCATGGAACGATTCAGAGATTATCTCACCGCCCACGGACTCTTCACAACCATAAGAGCCTCAAGAGGACAAGACATCTTCGCAGCCTGCGGACTGCTCTCGACGGCCCGACAAGAAAGCCAAAACACGGACCAACAATAACACGCATCTTACACACGCATTCCCTTCATCCAAACCTATATATCATGGAACAAAACAATACGGTGCAAACTGAACACAGCCACGCACCCAAAACGCTCATAAAAATCGGTATCACGCAAGGCGACCCCAACGGCGTAGGCCTCGAACTCATCCTGAAAGCCTTTAGCGACCCGACGATGTTCGACCTCTGCCTGCCGGTGGTCTTCGGTAGTGCAAAGATTGCAGCCTATCACCGCAAAGTGCTGGGGCTGGAGACCAACTTCAACATCATCAACTCGGCCGAAGAGGCACAGCGCGGCCACCTCAATCTGGTGAACTGCTACGACAAAGACTTCACCACCAACTTCGGACACAACGACCCAGAAGCCGGACACGTGGCTTACGTGGCACTCGAAGCCGCCACCGAGGCACTCAAAAACGGCCTCATCGACGCCCTCGTCACGGCCCCCATCTGCAAAGCCGCCATACAGAGCGCAGACTTCCGCTTTGCCGGTCACACAGAGTATCTCTGCAATCGTCTGGGCCACGGCGAACAACCGCTGATGATTTTGGCCAACAGCATGATGCGCGTCGCACTGGCCACCACCCATCTCTCGCTCGCCGAAGTGGCAGGGGCGTTGACACAGGAACTGATTGAGGAGAAAATCACCCTGCTGAGCAATAGCCTGCGCCACGACTTCCTCGTACCGGCACCACGCATCGCCGTGCTGGGACTCAACCCACACAACGGCGACAACGGCACAATGGGCGAAGAAGAGAAGACCATCATCGCTCCGGCTATTGCCGCAGCCACGAGCAAAGGCATAAACGCCTTTGGCCCTTATCCTGCCGACGGTTTCTTTGGTTCAGGCGCCTACGCCAAATTCGATGGCATTCTCGCCATGTATCACGACCAAGGCCTCACCCCACTCAAGACGCTCTCAATGGACGACGGCATCAATTTCACCGCCGGACTGCCCTATGTGCGCACCTCGCCCGACCACGGCACAGCCTTCGACATTGCCGGACAAGGCATCGCCTCTGAAGGCTCCCTCAGAGCTGCCATCTATGCCGCCATCGACCTCTACCGCAACCGCGAAGCCGACCGCGAAGCCTATAAAAACCCGCTGCCCAAACTCTATCACGAGCGACGCGAAGAAACCGGACGCGGACGCTTTGCCCCTCAGCAACAACCTCAAAGCGGCGAATAACCCTTCACCACACGACCATCACGCCGCACTGCGGCCCATTTCCACACATCAGCCACATGAAATTTGCCATCATCGCCGCCGGCGAAGGCTCCCGCTTGGCCCAAGAGGGCATCATCGTGCCCAAACCTTTGGTGCGCCTCGGCGGCGAAGCCATGATAGACCGCCTCATCCGTATCTTCAACGAAAACGGGGCTGAAGAAATCTGCATCATCGTCAACCGCCTTCACCCCGAGACCGAAGCCCACGTCAGAACACTCATGCAACGAGCCGAAGGCGCACCCATACGGCTGACGGTGAAAACGACGCCGAGTTCGATGCACAGCTTCTTTGAACTGAGCCGCGACCTTGGCGACGCACCTTTCTGCCTCACCACCGTCGACACCATTTTTAGAGAAGACGAATTCCGTCACTATATCGAGGCCTTCAAAGCCTCTGAGGGTGACGGTCTGATGGCTGTGACAGACTTTGTCGACGATGAGAAGCCGCTCTATGTGGCCACCGACGACGCTCTGAACATCACCGGCTTTCTCGACCAAGCAGCCGAGGGCGTGCGCTATATCTCTGGCGGCATCTATGCTTTGAAGCCCGCCTGTCTCAAAACCTTGCAACGCTGCATGGCCGAGGGACAGAGTCGCATGCGCAACTTCCAGCGCGGCCTCGTAGACGACGGCATGCGTCTGAAAGCCTGGCCAATGAAAAAGATAATGGACGTGGACCACGCCGAAGACATTGTCAAGGCCGAACAATTCTTGAACGAAGCAT
>JAHAWW010000059.1 GCA_018383375.1 Prevotellamassilia sp.
ATGCTTCGTCCCACGAGCGGCCACCATCGCGAGAGATGCGGCACATAATGTCGACCTCGCCATAGCCTATGTCTGAGCCACACGGACGGTGGTCGGTGAAGGCGAGCAGGTCGCCACAAGCGGTGGAAGCAATGGCGGGTATGCGATAGGGCGCAGCGCCGGGCAGAGTCACATAGAGTTCGTGGGCCGTTTCGCCGCCGTCAGGATGAGACGTGAGAGAGGGCGGCAGGGGTGAGGCTGTCACCTGCGGCAAGCCGGCCGTGAGACACAGCGCCATGCCGAGAAGGCGGAGGGATGAGCGTGTTTTCATGGGTAGAGTTTTTTATAGAAAAAGGCTAAGAATCTAAAAGTCGAAAAGACTAAATATCATAAATCGGAAGATTAAGAGGCTAAGAGTGAAAGAGCGACCAAACCCACTTTTTGTCTCTTTGACTCTTAGTCTTTTTGTCTCTTTTATGGTTCAATATGTGAAATGGCAAATGGCAGGATAGTGGTCGGAGTGGGTAAACAATTTGTCTATGCGACAGGCATACGGCCGCAGGCGCGACGACATCAAAATTTGGTCTATGCGCACAAAAATGGCGTCGCGATTGAACGAGCGGCCGGGACCGCGACCGGTGGCGGCATAAGCGTCGGTCAGTCCGGCGGCAGCGATGGTGTGGTGGGTATATGACACGGGCGTATCGTTGAAATCACCACACACAATAAGCCGCTCGTCGCGATGGCGTGCCACATAGTCGGCCACTGCCTCGGCTTGGGTGGCTCGTAGACGGTTGCCGTCAACGAGGCGACGCACGATGCGCAAAAGGCTGTGGCGGGTGCTGTCGGTGTTTTCGGGTTTTGTGACGATGGTGTGATATTGTTCGCGCTCGTCGGGACTAAGCCGCATCGATGCCAAATGGCAGTTGACCACGGTCAACGTGTCTGTCGGCGACAGCAGTAGCTTGAACGCTGCCGCGCCATTGGTGCCGTCTCGACAGATGGTTTCGTGGCTCACGATGGGATAGTGTGAAAAAACGGTGAGCATGCTCGTGGAGATGTTGACCGTGTCGTGATGGGCATAAACCGTAGAGGCGCGCTCGCGCACGGCGGCCCAGGTGGCCGTGTCCGACGGCAAATAATAAACTTCTTGCAGGCAAACAATGTCGGCGCCGCTGGTGAGAATGTCTTCGAGAGCGAAATAGGTGAGCCGGGGCGTATTGGTATGGTCCGAGAAGCCATGCACGTTGTAGGTAATCAGTTTGAGGGCGCCGGCAGGTGGCTCTGATGAAAAATTGACAGGCACATATTCTCTCACCCTACCCCAACAAAGGGCCAGACCAAGCAGCGGAACCCAAAGATGACGGCGCGAAAAAACAAGCGTGAATAAGGCCATGCCCACCACGGCGATTAAGGCGCAAGGGAAGGCCAAGCCCAAGAGACCCGCCAAGGCAGACCGAGCAGGACTGACATAGACGCTCAACGCAGACGCCCACAAGAAGGCCACCGCCAGCCAAGCGGCCGTGGCTGTGACGATATGGGCAGATTTTTTGAGAAACACTTTCATGGTCTCTGAGATAGGGCGACACCTACGGATGTTTAGCGATGGCTGTCTTCAAAAAGGCGGCGACGCTCGGCATCGGTGAGACTTTGGTAGCCGTTTTGTTTGATTTTTTTCAATATACGGTCTATCTCTTCTTGATCCTTGCGTTTTTTGTCGTCGGCGTGACGGGCATTGTAGTCGTAGTCGGCCGAGCGATCTGAAAAGCGGGCCGTATTTTTCGTCTTTGTTTTTGAAGCCTTAAACCAGAGTTTGAAACGGTCTTTCAGGCGGGTCCAGGGTGAGGCCGAACGGCGTGGCGTCCACGTTTGCCAACCCTCAAACCGACTGCGCCCCTTGCCGCGCCAATAAAGTATGAGCAACAGACCGAAGAGCATACCGCCGAGGTGAGCGAAATGGGCCACGTTACCATCGCTGGCAAAAGCCGAAATCAACTCAATGACGGCATAACCACAAACAAAATATTTGGCTTTGAGAGGAATGGGCGGCAACAACAACATAATGCGCTCGTTGGGGTATGTCATACCAAAAGCCAGCAACACACCATAGCAAGCGCCACTGGCTCCTATCGTCGGAGCGATGCAGTCGGTGAGCAAATAGCGCGACTGGTTGGCAAAGTCGAGCAAATTCCAGCGGCCGTCAATCTCAGCCAAAGGCAGGCCGGCGTAGCTGCCATTCTGAACAGCGATAAAGTATTCACCCAACTGCCACAACTCTTGACACAAAGCCGCTCCAACACCGCAAACGAAATAAAAAATAATGAAGCGCTTCTCTCCCATAGCCTGCTCGACAATGCGCCCAAACATCCAGAGCGAAAACATATTGAAGAAAAGATGGGAGAAGTTGGCGTGGAGAAACATATAAGTGACGGGCTGCCAAATGCCAAAGTCTGACGAGAGAATAAAGTGCAGACCACACACGCGAGTAAGGTCAACGCCACGCTGCTCAAAGACCAAAGCGGCCATGAAGCAGATGAGATTGATGATGAGCAGGTTTTTGGTAACGGGAGGTAGATTTCTCATAAGTGTTTTTGTGATGGTGGAGTGCTCACGGCTGAGGGTGAGCGGTCAGATAGAGCGCGGCACGACGGGCACGCTCGGCTATGGGCTGGTTGATAATATCGACAATGTCGGCTTGGTCGCAGTCAATGGCCACCCCTTTGGCGAGAGCACTCTTAAACATAAAACAGCTCGGCCCCGTGGTGACGCTGCCCAAGTAACAATCGCTGCGCCGTAGCAGTTCGATGCCGGCCAAGAAGCGCTGCATTTGCACGCGCTTGGCTTCACCGCCACTGGCAGCAAAGGCTGAGTTGACATAACCTTGCTCTGTGGGCCGACAAAGTGTCTTCAGGCTGAGCGACGGCGCAAGGCGGCAAAGTTCTTCAAACAGGCGGTAGTCATCGGTCAAGACGTAGACATCACGGCCCTTGGCCAAACGTGTGAGCGGTTCGACATAACGGCTGACAGGCAGCAAAGCGGTCTCGGTCACCTTGTCGCCACCACGCAACTGGCAAGATATGAAATGTGGCGACAAATCAAGCGAACCGATGAGCGCGTCGACAGCACGGCGGGTTTCGGCATTAAAGCGCCACGTGATATCGGCCATACGGCCAAAGGCTTCGATATAAGGCAGATTGATGTCAAGCTCGGGAACGAACACTTGGTCGGGTTTGAGCTTGAGCGAATGAGAGAGCCGAACACGGCGGCCGTAGGTTTTCAATGCCAAAACATTGCCCACAGCGTGCCGCCAGCGGAGTTTAAGCATCCAGCCAAGCGATATGGCGCGCCTACGCTCTTTTTGCGATATCCAAGACCGCCAAGAAGGCGAGGGATATAGGTTGTAGCGATGATGAAACGCCTCGTGGACTTCCTCACAAAAGGGTTCGAAATAGTCGGACCAACCTTTGGCCCAACCGAAATTGGCGTCGTCGGCATAAAGCGTAAAACGCCAATGCCGTTTAAGGCAATAAATCATGGCGTTGAGCATGGCCGAATATTCGGCAAAAAAGCCGGCATCCACACCAACGTGCCACACCATCTGCCGACGGTGTGAGGCATTGACGCTCTGATAGGCTGAAAGAAGGGAGTCGGGGGTCATTGGCACGAAGACTTTGCGGCGACGCCGCAGACGTATTCAGAGATTTATTGCTCAGGAGCAAAGAGAGGGTCCCAAGCGGGCAAAACGGTGGGTTTCTGACGAAGCAATTGCTGCGTCTTTTCTGGCACAAACCGTTTCTCAACGACGAGGCGGAACATATATTCGTCAAACCACTTGTCGGTCATAATGAGGTGGCCCTGATAACCGGAAGAGGCGCCCCAAGAGTTCTCCACCATCCACTTCTTAGGCTGACCGTCGGCGTCAAGGTCAACGGCCATCAGGGTCATGGCGTGGCTCGAAGCAGATGCGAAGGTTCGGATGCGGTCGGCCTTGTTCATCGGGAAAGTCGTGTTGAAGAGGCTCTCGTAATCGTAGTTGTCAAGACTGAGCACACCCGTCTTGGAATTGTAACACTTGCCTACATCACAAGAAAAGTACATCATCACCGAGTCTTTGATGGAGGCAATCGCCATTTGCTTAATCTCTTCGATGGGCAGGTTGAGATAGGTCCACTGACTACCGTCGTAGGTGTGGCGGTCGTATTCGATGGTATAGGTCTTATGATACGGCCGCGTGGGGTCATTCATAAGCATGACGTAGTTGTTCTTCAAATCGGCTCCTACAAATTCGGCATAAAACGAGAGAGGCGTGTAGTGTTTGGTCTCTATGGGCGTGCCGTCGGCGGTGGTGCGTGTCCAATCAAACTCAGTGGGCGGTTCGCCGAGACAGATGGCCAGCACGTGGTAGACAGTGGCGAGCATTTCAGTCTTGCGTTGCTTGATTTTGGCAGCCTTTTCGCCTTTGGCCACAAGGTCTCTAAGTTCAAGTGCCCACTCGCGAAGTTTGAGTTGCAAGAGTTGCGACATCTTCGAGGTGTTGTTGGCGGCATAGCTTTCGGGCATCACTTCTGCAGGCACTAAGCCGTATTTTGTCACCACGTCTTGCACACCGCAGAAGGTGCCACCGTCTGAAAGCGGGTTCTTGAGCAGCCATTCGTTGGTCTTATCGTCGAGGGGCTTGCCGGCATTGTCGATGACGGCTTGCAGGAAGAGGTTGGATTTTTCAAGTTGGTCGTAGAAGAAGCAATAGGCCTGCGAAAACTGGAAAGAGCCCAGACCATATTGTTCAATCATCTTGGCACGCATCACATTAAGGCCGGTGAAGAGCCAACAGCGTCCGCTTGAAGCCTGGTCGGTGATGCCTTTTGAGTTGACTTTGTCTGAAAAATGCACGTCGCAGGCTTTGGTGCGTTCGGGCGATGTGGCCAGTTGGTTGATAGACGTGGAGAAGAGGGCATTGCGCAGCGCTTTGTCGGCCACAGTTTCAGACTGGGCTTGCTTGATTTGCCGGAGCATCTCGGTGGTGATGCCGCCGCCCTGGCTTTGGGCCACGACTGTGGCTGTGCCGGCCACGAGCAAGAGGGTGAGGAGTGATTTTTTCATTATTGGTTTGATTTTTGTTTTAATCTGAGAGAAAAAGGCGGTGCCGAATAGCCAAAACGCTCCACTCGCGGATAAATCTTGTCCAACAAGACATAAAACAACACGGCAGAGACGAAGCCGAAGACGACATCGATGAAATAATGTGCCTGAATATAGACCGTGGCCATGCAGAGCAAGACGTAGAGGGGCATGAGCCACCACATCAGGCGGCGGTTGTCGCGACGAAGGATGAGCATAAGGATGGTGCTCACGCCGACGTGTGACGAGGGGAAGGCGGCTGTTGGGCGCTCGCCGCTGGCTTGTGCGCTTTCAACCAGGGTGCGGAAAAGGCCGTTGCTGCCCGGCGAGGGCAACATGTCGAGCCCGATGCGGCTGTGCGGGCCCACGATGTTGAACGTCCCGGAAGCGGCCTGGTCGAGTCCGATATGACAGAAATAATATTGCGGGCCGCCCACAGGCACGAAGAGATAGATGAGATAATAAAGGAAGAAGGCGGCCAGCACGATGAAAGCCGTACGACTGAACGTGGCGGTGTCTTTGAAGAGCGGCACAATCACCGTGAGGGCAATCATGGGGTAATAGGCGAAATAGCCCAAGTTAAGGGCTTCGCTACACCAAAAATCCGACCACGCCTGGCTAAAACTCAGAGCCGGCTGAAAGCCAAACAGCCATTGGTCTGCACGGGCAAAGACCCAATCGAGATTATCAAAGACGCGACAAAACTCGTAGGTCTCGGGATACCAAACGCTCAAGAGCGAGAGGGGATAGAAGTAGCGCACGAGGAGGGTGAGCCGGCAGGGTTTCAAGCGGTAGAGCACCAGAGCCAAGCCCATTCCGGCCACGACGCAGAGGCGGGTGAACATTATCGACTGCGGCGCAGAGAGCCGAGACCATAGAAAAAGGGCAATGAGGGCAGTGACAAAGGCGTAGGCTAACGTGACTTTTTCCACGCCAACGAGTCCGCGCTCTTTTTTCAAGGGTTGTAAAATTGTCAGAGCCATTTTTGAGATTTATACCAGGCCACACTCTCTTCCACGCCTCGCTCGAGTGGATATTGCGGCGTGTAGCCGAGGTCTTTTTGTGCGTCACTGATGTCGGCACGCCAGTTACGCTGTTTCATAATCTTATATTTGTCGCCGTTGAGTGTGGCCGTTTTGCCGCGCCACTTGGCCCAAGTGCCTGCGATGCCGCAAACTGTCTTGAGCACCCATAGCGGCGCCTTGATGTGGACCACGTGTTTCACGCCGAGATGTTTTTGCAGCAAGTCTGAGAAGGCTCGCGAGGCGTATTCTCCGCCGTCGGTGAGGGCGTAGGCTTTGCCGCATCGACCTTTTTCAAGGGCAAGGAAGATAGCCTCTACGAGATCGGCGACATAGATGAAGGTGATGACTTGCCGGCGATAGCCCACGGCGAAGTCGACGTGGCTCTTGATGCTTTTGGCCATCATGAAATAGTCGCGCTCACGCGGTCCGTAGACGCCGGTTGGGCGAACGACAACATAGTCTAAGCCTTGAATGCTGCGCAGAGCGGCCTCGGCCTGCAGCTTAGAGCGGCCATAGGCGGTGTTGGGCTTTGGTGTGTCGAGGGCTGTAATGGGGGCATAATCTTTTTCGTGGAGCGGTCCGCACACGCTGAGGGAACTCACAAAGACCAAGCGGCCGTTGAGTGCTCCGGTAGTTATCAAGGCTCTGACCAGACGCTCAGTGCCTCGGGTGTTGATTTCAAAAAAATCGTCGTCGCAGCGGCATTTTGTAGCTCCTGCGGCATGCACCACGGCCTGCCACGGTCCATATTGGGTCACATGGTCGGCGAGTTGGCTCGTCAGTCTGGTATCGTCAGAGAGGTCGAGCGTGATGAAGCGGATGCGCTCGTCGGTCAGATAGCGCTTTGAGCTCGAGGCTCTCATGGCGGCCCACACTTCAAAGCCCAGTTCGAGGCCTCGTGCCACGATGAAACTGCCGATAAACCCACTTGCACCCGTCACCAGCAGGCGGCGGGGTGTGGATGGGGTTGATGTCGTAGGGTTGGTCATGGTTTAGAGTTCGACGTGGTCCACTTGGATGGGTTCGTGCATAAAGAGTGAGGCACTCTCGCGAAACTTCTCGGCGTCTTCGGTGGTGAAATAGCGACACGTACCGCCGCGCGAGAGTGACTGGTCCATATCTGTGTGGCGTGCGAGGTAGCGACGGAGGCTGTCGGCCACATATTCGCCCTGGGGCACGATGCGCACGCCGGCCGGAGTGTATTTCACAATTTTGTTCATCAAAAGCGGATAGTGTGTACAAGCCAGCACGAGCGTGTCGATGTCGGGGTCTTGCCGCAAAATACCTTCGATGCGTTTTTTCACGAAATAGTCAGCGCCGGGCGAGTCAAACTCATAGTTCTCCACCAAAGGCACCCACATGGGGCAGGCTTGTCCGGTCACGACTATGTCGGGGGCAATCTTATGGATTTCCATACCGTAGGAGCCCGAATTGATTGTGCCGGCCGTAGCCAAGATGCCGACGTGGCGGGTCTGCGTCAACTCACACACCACCTCAACCGTGGGGCGTATGACACCCAATACGCGCAGTCCGGGCTCCATATGGGGCAGGTCGTTTTGCTGAATGGAGCGCAAGGCCTTGGCCGAAGCGGTGTTGCAGGCCAAGATGACAATGCGGCAACCACGGGCAAAGAGGGCCTCAACGGCTTCAAGCGTGTAACGATAGATGACGTCGAACGACCGGCTGCCATAAGGCGCACGGGCATTGTCGCCCAAATAGATGTAATCATATTCGGGCAATAGCTGCCTCATTTGCCTCAGAATGGTCAAGCCGCCATAGCCGGAGTCAAACACGCCGATGGCGCCTGATGGCGTGAGCGATTGGTTCATAAGCTTTTTGTTTTGAGACGAAGAGTCGAAAAGACTAAAAGACGAAGAGTCTAAGAGGCAAAGAGTGTGAGAGATTAGAGATTGACAGCATAACCCAGGCTTGAGACCTTGGCTGATATTTCAGTTCTTATAGGACTTGCCGACCGCTTATGGTCTTTTAACCTCCTGCTCCTTTGAGCTTTCAGACTTCGTTTATCTGTCGCGGGTCAAGATGAGTTTTTCCACCACGTAAGGCGTAGCGTCTTCGGTGAGTCGTGGGTTGACAAAAGGCATCGACGGGGTGTCGAGATTGACAATGCCGGCATAGCCTCGCTCCAATCCCACGGCTTGAATGGCGGCGTTGAGCCGCTGGCGTATGGGAGCCTCCAAGTCGATGGCGGCTTGGCTGAGCAAGCTGTCGGCCTCGTGGCGAAATGCCAGACTGCGCTCCATGGCGGCTTGCAAGTCGCGCTGACGCTTGAGCAAGATGTTTTGAGGAAACTCTTTCTGTCCTTGCAAAAACTCGGCAAATTGGCGTTTGAACGTTTCTTCGTTGTAGTCAATCTCTTTCTCGTATTTGGCCCGGAGGTCGGCCAGGCGCGTTTGCATCGTGGCGTATTCGGGCATGGCGTGCAAGAGAGAGTCATAGCGCAACGTGCCAAAACGGAGCACCTCTTTTTGTGTTTCAGATGCTGAGATGGCCACGGGCTGCACGTCTTGAGCACGAAGCGGTGTGGCCACTAAGGCGAGCAGCAGGCAGAGCGATGATAAGAATGTTGTTTTCATAATTAGACTGATGTCGGGTTGTGGGACGTCGGCGCCATGGTGGGCCTTCGCCTTTTCGTGGGCAAAATTACGCAAAATTCGGCGTTTGAGGGGCGTGGCCCTGCAATTTGCAGCCAATTGGAGTCTTTATCGCGCCGACAGAGACGGTTCAAGCCAACTCGTAGAAGCGGGTGAAGGCCTTGATGCAATAGAGATGATCGTCGACGCTACCGGTCTCGCAGGCACTGTGCATGGCCCAGATGGGATTGCCCATATCCACACCGACGAGGGGGAGCGAACTGCTCAGCGTGTTGCCCAACGTAGAGCCTCCGGCCACCTCGCTGTGATTGACAAACTTCTGGCAGGGCACACCGGCCTCGCTACAAATGCCGGCAAAGACGGCGGCCGAGTAGGCGTCGCTTAGGTATTTTTGCTGGGCATTGTATTTGATGACCGGTCCGCCACCCATCACGGGATGATTGGTGGGGTCGTATTTTTCGTTGTAATTGGGATGCCAGGCGTGGGCATTGTCTGCACTGACCATAAAAGAGCGCTCGACGGCACGGAAATAGTCGTCTTTAGTGCCACCCTGTGCAGCCACGACACGCTCCACCAGACTGGCGAAGAACGGACTGCCGGCACCTTGTTTCGTTCCGTTGCCCACCTCTTCGTTGTCGAAGACGGCGAGGATTTTGGTTTTTGTCTCGGCGTTGCGCGATGAGGCCAAAAGGGCTTCAAGACCGGCGTGGACCATGCTGAGGTCGTCGAGACGGCCCGACGACACAAATTCGCCCGAAAGGCCCCAGCGATAGGCTGGGCTGACGACGTAGAGCGAGAGGTCGAAGTCAATAATATCGGTTGCCGACACGCCCAGCTCTGCGGCCAGAAGGTTCGTGAGCGTCTCTCCGGGGTTGGCGCCGGCGGGACTTATGCCGATGATGGGGAGCATGTCTTTTTGTTTGGAAAGCTTCACCCCTTCGTTCACCTGTCGGTTAAAGTGGATGGCCAGATTGGGTATCTGCAAGAGGGGGCGGTCTATGCGCAACAGACGGCTGACAGGCCGCAACGGGTTGTCGCCGCGTACGATGACCCTGCCGGCAAGGCTCAGCGGCCTGTCCATCCACGTGCTCAAGATGGCTCCGCCGTAGGCTTCGGTGTTGAGTTTGACCACTCGGCCGTCGCCGGTCATTTCGGCATTGGGCTTAATCCGGAAGGTGGGCGAATCGCAGTGTGCGGCAATGATGTGTGCGCCCGTTTCGGCGAGGGGACGGCTACCGAGTTCGAAGGCAAAGAGAGCCGAGTCGTTTTTGGTGACATAAAAGCGGTCGCCGGGTTTGGCGGCGGTCATGGCGTCGGCCGCATTGATTTTTTTGTA
>JAHAWW010000192.1 GCA_018383375.1 Prevotellamassilia sp.
ACGCAGACCAACACCTGGCCGGTCAGTGCGGGGTTGTTGATGCGCATGTTGAATTCGAAGAGTTGGTTTTGTGTTTTTCCGCTCACACCTTTGCGGGTGAGGTTCACGCCGTGGCCCATATCAATGACGTCGTCGACACAAGGCACTTCGATAACATGGGTCTCGTCGTTGACAAAATAAGCGTCGGCTTTGATGGCTGCGGCCACTTTGTCAAAGTCGTAGCCCTCTTTGATTTCCACATAGACCATACGGCGGTGAATGCCGGTGCCGGTGGGGATGGTCATAGACAGGGCGGCTTTCACGCCTTCAACGGCTTTCACGGCCACGGTGTGTCCCATCGACATGCCCGGGCCAAAGTTGGTGTAGGTGATGCCTTTGGGTGCGATGGCTTGGAGCATGGTGCGCACGATAGAGTCGCTGCCCGGGTCCCAGCCGGCCGAGATGATGCTCACAGCCCCTCCGGCCTTGGCGCTTTCGTTCAGACTGCGGCGCAAGTCTACGATTTTTGTGTGGATGTCAAAGCTGTCCACGGTGTTGATGCCGAGGGCCAATATTTCTTTGGCATATTTCTCCACGCTGCGTGTGGGCGTGCTGAGTATGGCCACGTCGACGTCTTGCAGATTGCGGATGTCGTCGGTCACGGTGTAATCGGCCAGTTCGGCGGGAGCGTCTTTAGCACCTGCGCGGCGCACGATGCCGGCCACCTCAAAATCAGGTGCGGCCTCAAGGGCTTGAAGCGTATAGCGGCCTATGTTGCCATAGCCCACAATGGCTGCTCTAATCTTTTTCATACGGTTGTGTTTGGATTTGAAAGTGATAGTTGTTGATTCTGTGGCAAAAATACAAATTTTCCGACAAAAGGTTAGTAAAATGGCATATTTATAGACAAATGTGGCTTTTGTTTTGGTGATTATGGCTTTTTGCCGAATGGGTTTATCTGCCGCTCACCGGTCGGCCGTCCGGGGTGAGTCCTTCGGCAGTGATATACAGGCTCCGACAGGTAGAGTTGTTGCTGAACTCCAGTTCGGCTCGGCCGTCGGCGTCGAGTGTCACTTCGCCGGCCCAAAAGAGTGTGCGGCGGAAGTCGCGTTGGCGGGCCTGTTGCCTGTAGTTGGGGCTCTCATACGTCTGCCGTTTTTGGTAAGCCTTATAGTTGGTGGTGCGCGTCCCTTTGGTTTTTACGGGTAGCGAAAGGTTTTCATAGGCAAACACAAAGAAGGGGTCGAGATGGGCAATGGCGCCACGCTCTTTGGGGGCGATGTAGCGTGTCTCGTTGTGGTTGAGACTGACGTAAACCTCCCTATACAAGTCAATCTCATTACCCAGTGCGGTGTTAAGTCCGGTGCTGTCGCCATATTCATCGGCCCCATAGGCTTTCATTTGTCCGCCGTCCGGTCCGCCGTTTGCTTGAGCCGCCGCCTCGCTTGTCAGTGTTGTGCGCTCATTGGCGGCCGTCACCGGTTCGGTGTGGATTATGGTGCCATAATCACCATTGCCATCGAGCCGCAGCGTGGCGGCCGAGGGCAGTGTGAAGTCAGCATATTGTGCTTCGCCCACCACCCAGCCTATGGGCCGTCTGCGTATCTGGTATTCGTGGGCAAAGGCCTTTTTGTCGAGCAACCATTGTTCGAGGCTTGGCACCGGCAGTCCTTGGTCCAAATAATAGTCGGCCTCAGTCGCCATATCGTAGTGGTATTGCGACTTTTTGTCGGCCGTCTGTCTTGACACCTCCCAGGCGCGTCGTGGACTTTTCAGCTTAAACGGGTTGCGTTTGGTTGTCACCACGGCCGTGCCCAGTTGTGTGCTGCCATCGTTCACCTGCAAGGCCTCCTCATAGTCTTTAGTGACGGTGTCGAAGGTGTGTAGTCGGCCTTCGGGTTGTGTGAGTAGGGTTTCGCCCGGCGCGTAGTTTTTGCTATCGGGCGAAAAGCGCCGGTTGATGGTGACCCGATAGTCTTGCAGTTTGTCTTCTCTTTTGGTCGAAAGCATCAGAGTCCAGTCGCCTTGGCAGTCGGGCAGTTCGAAGGCATAATACCCCAGGCTGTCGGTCTCAAACTCTCCGCGCATCACCTCGCCACGGTCGTTATAGAGCGTGGCTTTCAGTTCCAGTTGTCCCACGTCGGCCGCCTGAGCCTTTTTCTTTTTTGAGGCAAAGAGACCGTTGCCCCAGAGTTGGCGTGGCAACACGCGTCCGTCGAGATAAAGATGGTCTTCGATGGGTTGGCGTTTTTCAAATGGTGCTTTGCCGGCCATCATTGTCCAGTCGTAGCGTCGCCAACCCTGCACCATCATCAAGAGGTCGATGTTAAGCCGATGAGTCTCGTCTTGGCTTTCGAGATAATAGTCGGGCCGTGCCACATAGCCTTTCAAGTCGCTGGTGAGCAGCAGCCAGGCTGCCAGCGAACTTGGTGTGCCGTTGGTGGTAGCGTCGGCGTCGGTCACGGCCACCGACAGTTGGCTGCCGGGTTCACCGTGTAGCCGGAGCGTCATGTTTTTATAGGGCGCAATGGTTTTGTCGGCAAAGGCCATGGTGAGTGGGCTTGTGGCTGCGAGGCTGTCGGGATGGACAAAAAACAGGCGTTCGGCCCACACGTGCCCTTCAGTGTCGAAGAGGGTGAGTTGGTGAATGCCTGCTTCCAGTTGGTCGGTGTCGAAATCAATTTCCATCCATTCGTTGTCCAGTCTCAGCGTGTCAAAATAGATGACGCGGCCGTTGTGCATCCGTGTCAGACCCATCAGCACGCCTTGCAGAGCCCCACCGGTCGCCATCCGTATGGCCACCACCTGCGGCCGGCTTGTGTCCACATTCATCACACACCCCTCGTCTTCGGCCTCGGGCAAGGCGAAACGGTGGTGGCGTCCGGCGATGTCGAGTTCCAGCAGTGCCGCTTGGGGGCCGGGCACATAGTCAAACACCCCTCTTCCTTCGTGTCGTGTGGCCACTGTGGCCAACTGTTGACCCTCAGCTCCCGTCAGCCGTCCCTCGGCATGTGTGATGACAGAGTCTTCACAAAACACCTCAAAGGCCACGCGTGTGGGCAAACCTTTGACCAAATGGCCGCCTTCGGGATAAAACCTCACCTGTGGTTTTGCCTCCGTGTCCAAATTGACCAAGCGGCGTGAGCGCACACTGTCGGCTTGGCGTGTCGCTTCAGAGCGTGAGTTGACGAAGGCCTGCGTGATGTGCAGGTTGTCGTAGTCGCCCTCGTTTTCAGGTTGTGCAAAGATGGGAATGACGCGCGAAAACACCCCTTCGGTGTCCCAGTTGGTCATATATCGGGTATAGGCTCTCAGTTCATAAAACCCGTCGGCCCGGAGGTGGTCCAGCGAGATTTGTCCGCCGCCTCGTCCGTTTTCAATTTTAATTTTGTGTGTTTGGGCCACCTCGCCGAATGGGTCTACCAGTTCCACGTAGAGCACACTACTAATGTCGGTCGGTGCGGCCTTGTCGGCTCGGAGCACGTAAGCCTCAAACCATAATGTCTCACCGATGAAATAGCCGGTGTTGTCGGTGTGGACAAACACTTTCTCTTGTGGGAAAAGGTGGTTGAATGTGGCCACGTTGCTCACGAATTGTTTCAAGCGCCCGAGTGCGTTGTCGGTTTGTCCGTGCAGTGTGAGAGAGAGCACGAGTCCGATGACCGTCAGAGCGTATATTCTTTTCATAAAAGGTGCAATGTTTTTGTGTGTTGCAAAGATAGTGCAAGGTGAGTGCAATGAAGCTTGTTTCAATTGCCGAACCGCCGCCTATCTTATGCAAAGATAGTGCAAGGTGAGCGCAATGAAGCTTGTTTCGATTGCCGAGCCGCCGCCTATCTTATGCAAAGATAGTGCAAGGTGAGAGAAAAGGGTGGGAGAGAAGAGCCAAAAAAGAGAGAGGCGCGTGTTGGCAAATTGGAATGTACAAAAAGAGGGATTGAGCGTGACAAAAAACCTTTGAGAAAGTTCCGGTTGCCCTTTCCGTCCGCGTCAAAGGGTGATTTTTCGTCTGAAAAACCGTCTGTTTCGCCCAACATGGCTCGCCGCAAATGCGCGCATAAGGCCGCGAGCTGCAGGAATAAGGACAGAAATCTCTGTCCTTATGACCGTAAGGCACTGAAAGCCAATGAAAAAGGCCCCGTTAAGGGCCTCCTCCTCTATGGTTACTCCAAAGATAAGGCGAAAACCTGTCAACAAAAAAGACAAAAGGCACGGAGAGATGTGGATGGTACACAACCGGTTGCGTCTTGCCGTTTAATGATGCCGTATGTGAGCGACCCTGCAAGGCGGTGTGTCATAATAGCCCCAGACCCATCACTCTTTCACTTTCAACCTTCAATATCGCCCTTTTGAGGCGAGTCTTTCTCGTTCAATCTGCCTCAATCGTTATAAGTCGCTAAAAAAGCGGTTGCGGTTTGCTCCATTCTCGATAAAGTCATAACTTTGCAGGCGTAAAGACAGACGAGGATAGATTTGGCTGCTTGCAACCTCATAAAAACAATGCTAAAACGTGTAGGCCATGGGATGTTGAGTCCCTTTTGTGCCGCCTTGCACTGCAATGTCGCCCGACAGCCCATCTTGATACGTTCTGCTTCCGTCCGCCAAGGCGAAAGCAGTTTTTTTATTCATTCATCCTTAACAAACAACGTAATGGGATACTTATTTACATCCGAATCGGTGTCGGAAGGACACCCCGACAAGGTGGCAGACCAAATCTCTGACGCCGTGCTTGACGAGTTGCTGGCTCAAGACCCCGACTCAAAAGTAGCTTGCGAAACGCTCGTGACCACCGGACAGGTGATCATTGCCGGAGAAGTAAAATCAGACGCCTTTGTAGACCTGCAAGATGTGGCCCGACGCACCATCAACCGCATTGGCTACAACAAAGCCGCCTATAAGTTTGACGCCGAAAGTTGTGGCGTGCTCAGTGCCATTCATGAGCAGAGCGGCGACATCAACCGCGGCGTGGAGCGCACCGACCCCGACGCTCAGGGCGCCGGCGACCAGGGCATGATGTTTGGCTATGCCACCAACGAGACCAATACCTACATGCCGCTGTCGCTCTCGCTGGCACAAGACATCATGGTGGTGCTGGCCGAGATACGCCGCGAAGGCCGACAAATGACCTATCTGCGCCCCGACGCCAAAAGCCAGGTGACCGTGGAATATGACGACGAAGGCCACCCCGTGCGCATTGACACCATCGTCGTTTCCACCCAACACGACGAATTTATCTCTGCAGAGCAGGCCGGCAGCCAAGAAAAAGCCGACGAACAAATGCTCGACCAAATACGCCGTGACGTCATCGACATCCTCATCCCCCGAGTGATCGACGAGCGCGTAGCCACACCCGAAATCAAAGCCCTCTTCAAGCAGGGCACAATCAACTATTTCGTCAACCCCACAGGCAAGTTTGTCATTGGAGGCCCTCACGGCGACACTGGTCTGACCGGCCGCAAAATCATTGTCGACACCTACGGCGGCAAGGGCGCACACGGCGGCGGTGCCTTCTCGGGCAAAGACCCCTCTAAGGTGGACCGCTCGGCTGCCTATGCAGCTCGCCATATCGCCAAAAATATGGTGGCTGCCGGCGTGGCCGACGAGATGCTCGTGCAACTGAGCTATGCCATCGGTGTGGCCGAACCCATTTCAATCTATGTCGACACCTACGGCAAAAGCCACGTAGCCCTGACCGACGGCGAAATAGCCCGTCGCATCAGCCGTCTCTTCGACCTGCGCCCCAAAGCCATCGAGCGCAGCCTCAAACTTCGTGCACCCATCTATGAAGAGACCGCAGCCTATGGCCACATGGGACGCACACCCCGAACCGTGGTCAAAACCTTTACCGGACGAGGCAACGAGCCCAAAACCATTGAGGTGGAACTCTTCACTTGGGAAAAACTCGATTGCGTCAATATGATTAAACAGGAATTTGGCTTGAATTGATGGGTCGCTCCTAAGTAGCCCTCCTCCGTGGTCGCATCGTCGCAGGCCTTACAGGCAACGGGCGGTGCAACTGCGTTTCAACACCCAACGCAGGCGGCTCAGCAGCCCTTGCGACAACTTGCCGTCTTTAACCCTCTTATATGACCATTACCATCTATGGCGCCTCGAGCGGCTTGGTGCCGGCCTCTTGTGTGGAGGCGGCAGCCGGCCTCGGACAGTTGTTGGCCCGGGCCGGCCATGTGCTGGTCAACGGCGCCGGCCGTACCGGACTGATGGGAGCCGCCACCGACGCTTGCCTGGCTGCCGGTGGCGAGGCCATCGGCGTCATTCCACAGTTCATGATAGACCAGGGCTGGCAACACCAAGGCATGACACGCCTCATTGTCACCCCCGACATGCACACCCGCAAAGAGACCATGGCCAATATGTCGGACGCCTGCATTGCCCTGCCGGGCGGCGTGGGCACGCTTGAAGAACTGCTCGAGATAATTACTTGGAAACAGCTCGGCCTCTACCTCAAACCCATCGTCGTGCTCAACACCGACGGCTATTTCGACCCTCTGCTCGCACAGTTGCAAAAGGCCGTCGACTTGCAGTTTATGCGCGAAAGCCACAAGGCCATTTGGCAGGTGGCCGCTACGCCCGAACAGGCCCTCCGTCTGGCCGAGACCACACCACTATGGGATGCCTCGGTGCGCAAATTTGCCGCTTTGGGCCATTGAGCGCCACTCCCCCCAAGACCATATCTATCTGTCATCGCTATGCCAGTTTGCTCACCACTCCTCGCTCCCGCTCAGTCTGAACCGGCCCCGTTTACGGCGTGTCGGGACTCGCTCTTTGTGCCCGGTGTCGTGCAGCAGACCGCCATACAACCACTCCCCAAAGACACCCTGGGCCGCATTGTGTATAGGCCGTTAGACCTGCACACGGTGGCGCTGCCCGAATATGCCGGCGTCAACGGCAACCCTATTCCTGCCACGCTCCGCACCGACGATGGCATTGTCTCGGCTATTGTGGTGTGCTTCGTCATGGCTATGGCCCTGCTGGCACGCTCGCGCTATTATCTCTCGCGCAGTTTCAAGTCGTTTTTGGGCTACAGCCTTTCCGCACGCGAGAAGGCCGAGCGCACCAACATCGACACCTTTGGCGTGATGGCGCTGGTCTTGATGGCGGGCTTCAGCCTCTCTCTCATGCTTGTCAACCATTTCGGCCATAGCCCCGTCATGACGCGATGGGCTTGGCCCGTAACGGCACTCTTGGCCGCCGCAACCGGGCTTTATCTCCTGCTCGTCTTGATAAAGATGGGCGTCTATGGCTTGGTCAACAGCGTTCTTTTCAGTCGTGCCCAACGCTCAGAGTGGACCGATAGCTATCTGCTCTCACTGGCCCTGCAGGGGCTGGCGCTTTTCCCCGTGGCCCTGTTGGTGGTCTTTTTCGACTTGGAGGGAGAGAGCGCCATTTGGGCCTTCTTCTGTGCCTTCGGAATCACCAAATTGCTGCTCCTCTGCCGCTGCTATCGCACTTTTTTTGCCGCCGATGGTGGCTTAGTGCATTTATTTTTGTACTTTTGCACGCTGGAAATTGTCCCCGCCCTTTTCGTATGGCGGGTTTTGTTTTGTGTAACGCTTGCTCCAAGCCTTTGAAAGGCCTCGGACGATAACAAAAAAGGATTAGAAAAGGAAACATGGTAAAGAAGATTCTTATCTCTCAACCTCAACCCTCATCTGAGAAATCTCCCTACTTTGAAATCGCACGCAACTATGGCGTGGACTTCGTCTTTCATCCCTTCATTAAAGTGGAAGGCCTTAGCGTACAAGAATTCAGAAAGCAGAAAGTGCGTATCCTCGACCATACGGCCATCGTCTTCAATTCACGCCACGCCATCGACCATTTCTTCACCCTCTGCAAAGAGATGCGTGTGGCAATACCCGAAACGATGAAATATTTTGGAATCTCTGAGGCCGTTTCGCTCTACATTCAGAAATACGTCCAATACCGCAAACGCAAAGTCTTCTTCCCCGCCACCGGCGGCAAACTGCCCGACCTCGTGGCGCTGATGGCTAAACACAAAACCGAAAACTACCTCATACCGCAGAGCGACGTGCACAGCGACGAGTTTCACCAACTGCTCGAGGCTAAAAAACTGAAGCATACCGAGTGCATCATGTTTCGCACGGTCAGCAACGAGTTTCCCGCCGACTGCGAATTTGATTTCGACATGGTGGTGCTCTTTACACCGGCCGGTGTGGACAGTCTGATGAAGACTTTCCCCAATTTCAAAGAAACCAACACCAAGTTGGCTTGCTTCGGCAAGGCAACCGCCAAGGCCATAGACGACGCCGGACTCGAATTGGAACTTGAAGCGCCCTCGGTGGCCGCACCTTCAATGACCAAGTCGATTGAGTTGTATCTCCAAGCACACAACAAATAAAGCGGAGTCGCCTTGAGCGATAACCACTCAACAACCCATAAGGCCGAAGCACAACGGCGCTCGACAGGGCGACTGCGTGCGGCGGCCTTTTGCTTTTCACGACACTGACTCTCACCCACGATGAAAACTTTCTCGTTTAAAAAAGCAGAGCATCTCTGCCTAAAAAATGACATCGACCGGCTCTTTAATGCCGGCAGCAAAGCGATGACCGTGTGGCCACTGCGCGCCGTGTGGAGACTGGCCGACGAAGAAGCCTTGCCACCGGTCAAGGTGATGGTTAGCGTCTCTAAACGCAAACAACGTCACGCCGTTGACCGCAACAGGGCCAAACGACAAATGAGGGAAGCCTATCGCCGCAACAAAACCATACTGACCTCAAAACTCGACGAGAACCAGCGGGTGCATGCGGCCTTTATCTGGCTGGCCGAACACCCTGTGAACTCGGCCGACGTGGAGCGAAAAATGAAGGTGGCCCTCAAACGTATGGCCGACGATATCGCTCCCCACAAACATCAAGCAACCACCCCCAACGAGCACAACCATGATTGATGCCATACGCCGCTTCTTCGTGGCTATTCTCATTGCGCCCATCCGCTTTTACAGGCGCTTTATCTCGCCGCTCAAACCGGCGTGTTGCCGTTTCACTCCCACCTGCTCACAATATGCCATCGAAGCCATACGAAAACACGGCCCCATACGCGGTCTCTGGCTCGCCGTCAGACGCATCTTGCGCTGCCACCCCTGGGGAGGCAGTGGCTACGACCCGGTGCCGTAGAAGAGAGAATGACACGCACGCTCAGGCTTCGCTTAACAACTTGAAAGGCCGCATTGTCGACGTGCACACTCACCGACTCGACGCGCCTGCCGGCACTGCCATAATCAATCTGCCCATTGAGACACTTCGTGACCCTTCCACGTTTCAGCCCCGCTGCGGTTGTCTTTATTCGGCCGGCATTCATCCTTGGGCGACAACTTGCGCCGACGAGTTGGACGAACTATTTGCCGGATTGGCAGACCTTTTGACTCACCCAGACGTCGTGGCAATAGGCGAATGTGGACTTGACCGTCTACGCGGGGGCCATCTCGACTTGCAGACCGAGGTGTTGCTCCGCCATTTGACTTTGGCCGAAAGCCATGCACGACCTGTCATCTTGCATTGCGTCCGAGCTTTCGACCTTCTGCTCCAAATCAAAAAGACACAAAACCTGAGCGTCCCTCTGATTGTGCATGGTTTCAGAGGCCGTGCAGCACTGGCGCGCCAGTTGCTCAATGCCGGATTTGACCTGAGTTTTGGCCGACACTATCAAGAAGAAGCTTTTCAAATTACGCCACCTGAACGGCGGTGGCGAGAGACCGATATGGACTAATGTACGAAAAACGCCACGCTTGACCGCTCCAGTGAGTCCGGTCAAGCGTGGCGTTAAACGATTCGGAATGTCTCAGCCCATTTTGGTCTTATAGGCCAGCGCATACATACGCATCTGTTTCACCATGGCCAGCAAACCATTGCTGCGCGTGGGCGACAGGTGCTCGGTGAGACCGATTTTTTCGATAAAAT
>JAHAWW010000020.1 GCA_018383375.1 Prevotellamassilia sp.
TAGAGCGGTCAAACTCAGAGTTCATCTCATTGTCGGTGTCGAGCAGATAGAGCGACACGCGTCCCACATTGGCACGCCAAATGGCTGCATGCACCTGATAGTTGGGGAAGGGAACGTCGACGATGACTTGGTTGCCGTTTTCGTCGAGCACGCGCTCGATGGGCAGGCGGTCGAAGTCTTGTGTGTCGTAGTTGGCAATCTGCTGGCCGTCCATCGAGAGGGTCTGGGTGAAGTAGCCATAGCGATAGAGGAAACCGACTGCACACATGTCGACGTTGCTGTCGGAGGCTTCTTTGAGGTAGTCGCCGGCCAAGATGCCGAGACCGCCCGAATAGATTTTGAGGATATGGTTCAAGCCGTATTCCATGCAGAAGTAGGCCACCGAGGGGCGCTTGGCGTCGGGCTTGGTGTCTACATATTGACGGAATGCGGCGTAGACTTTGTTCATACGGCCGATGAGTTCTTCATCTTTGGCCATTTCTTTGAGTGTGCTGTAGCTGATGCGTGAGAGCAGTTCGATGGGGTTTTTGTCGACCTTGCTCCAAAGGTCTTTGTCGAGACTGCGGAAGAGCTCGCGTGCTTCGGTGTTCCAAGTCCACCAAAGGTTGTGAGCCATTTCGTCGAGATGTTTCAGTGCCTCGGGGATGTGACTTTTGACGGTCACGGTTTTCCACACAGGCGTGTTGGCATTGCTTACTTTAACGTTCATGATTTGTTGTTATGGTGTTAATGTTTTTTATGCAGAATGTTCACTTTGTGCTTGGCTTTTGAGCCTTGGCGAGTGCAAAGTCGTAGGCTTGATAATAATAGGGTATGAAGTTTTTCCATGCGGCTTTGTCGGCCAGACGAGCGGCGGCACGTCGGCAGGCTGTGCGGTCGGTGGCACCTTTGGCGAGATAGCGCTCGATGTCCATCACCATTTCGCGAGCAGCTTCAAAATAGTTGTCATCGTCGCGATGGATGACACTCACGCCGTCTTCAAGACGTCCGCCGTGGCCAAGCGTCTGGTCCACCCACTGGCCGAAGCCGGAGAGGTCGGTGGTCACACACGGCGTTTTGAACGCACAGCTTTCGAGCGGCGTGTAGCCCCACGGCTCGTAGTAGGAGGGATAGAGACAGAGGTCATTGGCGGCGAGCAGGTCGTAGTAGGGCATATTGAAGATGCCGTCGGCTCCCTCGAGATAACAGGGCACGAGCACCACTTTGACGGCGTCGTCGGCAGCAGCCGTGAGACCAAGCTGACGGATGAGGCAGACGATGCGGTCTTCGTTGAGATTGTGAAGGTCGTGAGTGATGATGGGCAGGGGCAGGGGCGAGGTGAATGTTTTTTTCGAAGCCAATCGTTCGGCCAGGTCGGCACGCGGTGCCAACATCCAGCAGGGCACCTCGATGAGTGCCAACACGCGAGTGCGCGGCTGGGCGTCGACACGGGCGTTCATCTTGGCTTTCAAGCGGGTGTTGAGCTGGGCCATAGCTTCGAGAAAAACGTCGAAACCTTTGCAGCGGAAGTCGTTGCGGCCGCTGGTCGAGACGATGAGCGTGTCGTCGAGCATAGTCTCTCCCGTCAGGGCCGAAGCCACAGAGAGAATGCGTTTGCGGGCAGCGCGGCGCTTGGCCGTGAAGGCAGCTCCGGCAGGGACAAAGTCGTTTTCAAAACCGTTGGGCAAAACCACGTCTGGCTCTTTGTCGAGCAACTGTCGACATTCGCGGGCTGTGAAGGTGCTCACGGTGGTGAAGCAGTCGGCCTGCAGGGCCGATTGTTTTTCGATGCTGTGTTTAGCCTCCATGTGAAGCTCGGCTGCCATTTGGTCGCCGTTGTAGCCTTCGAAATATTTATAGAGCAGTTTGTTGTTGCCGGCAATGGAGCGACCTATGCTTGTGGCATGGGTGGTGAAAATAGTGGCCACGCGTGGCAATGCTTTTTTGATGAAGAGCATGCCCAGACCGCTCATCCATTCGTGAGCCTGATAGACCACGCGAGCTTTGTCTTGGAGACAGTATTTGATGATGGCTTCGGCCACGCGGGCGGCTGCCACAGAAAACATAGAGGCCTCGTCGTAGTCGCCATAGGCTCTCAGCGAGTCTACGCCAAACTGCTCCCAGGCCTGCGCATAGATTTGGTCTTTTTCGTCATAGAGCGGCGAGAAATCCACCAACACGGCGATGGGCTCACCGGGCACATTCCAGCGACCGACACGCACACTGAGGCCTGCTCGGGCAGCAGCCTTTTGCCATTCGGGGTGGAGCGTAGCGTCGGGCGTGAAGGGGAAATTGTCTTCACCGAAATCCGGACCAATAAAGCAAATATTTCCGTTCAGTTCTTTTTCAAGCGTTTTTGCCCTCGATGAGAGCACCGTGTAGATGCCGCCCACCTTGTGGCAAACCTCCCAACTGGTTTCAAACACGAAGTCGGGTCGTTGAGTCTGTTTGGTCATGTTGTGATTTTTGATTTGGCGGTGCAAAGATAGGATTTTTTTGCATTTAAGCCAAACAAGGTGCTTTTTATTAGGCAATTATGACAGGGTGTTACGAAAAAACATCGTCAGTGCAAAATAGAGATGACAAGCGGGGGCGTGGGAGCAGAGCCGACAAACGGCCAATATCCGGCCGCCGCATCTTAGCGCTACAGGCGGACGTATTACAACAGATAGGTGTGCGCTATATATATTAATATGTGTGTATGTATGAATATCGGCCCAACAGCGGCGACGTAATTTTGCTTTGCACTTCTATCTCAACGGGGGCTGAGACACGCCAAAAAGACAACGATGCGACGGGGGCAATCAAACTGTCTTTTTCTCGTCGTCATTTTCGCGCTAAATTGCGGCAAAGCAGAGAGAGAGGAGGGTCAATGGCCCTCTTTTTTGTGGTATTTAGGCACTTACGGGCCTTATGAGAAGAAAAATCGGCCTTATGACAAGAAAAATTGGCTCACTTTCCGTAAATATTTGGCCTAAACCTTACGTTTTTTTGACGGTTGCGGCAGAGAAAAAACTTGGCCGAGTGTGCCATCCGTCAATTAT
>JAHAWW010000065.1 GCA_018383375.1 Prevotellamassilia sp.
GCCTCGGGCACGGTGGCAACCTTCAGCGGCTATGTTAAGGCCGAGAACGGCGGTGTCGACGAAAACTTCAACGGCACTGTGACTCTCCACGTCTCAGACCGCCTCGAAACTTTCACCGGACTCAACAACAGCGGCTCGGCCAAGACAATGACCTTCACAGACCGCACCAAAACCATCTTTGAAGGCACCGATGCTGTCGTGAAAGGCCGCTTCACAGTGCGTGTGCCCATTCCGCGCGATATCAGTTATACAAACGATGCCGGCCGGGTGCAGATTTATGCCGTTTCGCTCGACGGCAAGACCGAGGCCGCCGGCAGAAACACACAGTTTTGTCTCAACGGCACTGACGCCGCTGCTGCCACCGACACGCTCGGACCATCGGTTTTTGTCTATCTCGACACACCCGACTTCGTGGATGGCGGCATCACCTCAAGCAATCCGGTATTTGGCGCGCAAATCACCGACGAGAGTGGCATCAATGCTTCGGGTAGTGGTGTGGGGCACGACATCGAACTCACCATCGACGGCGACGCCGCCTCTGTCGTGGTGCTCAACGACGACTTCTCTTATGAGTTTGGTAGCTACACCACCGGCCACATTCTCAGACAACTCAACAACCTCACCCTCGGCGAGCACCAACTCACCCTGCGTGTGTGGGACATCAACAATCACCTCACCGTGTCGACCCTCAATTTTTATGTGGGCGACGTGCAACCCTATTTCGACGTCAACGTCAATGTCAACCCGGCCCGCACGTCGACCCGTTTCATGGTGAGCCAAGCCTCGGTGGTCGAAGGGGGCAACAATGTGGTTGAGATTGAAGTCTACGACACCTATGGCCGGCGTGTGTGGACAAAGACCGCATCGCTCGCTTCGGCAAATGCCACCTTAACCTGGGACCTCACCGACCAGGGCGGTTCGCCCCTTTCGCCCGGACTCTATCTCTATCGCGCCAAACTCACGGGTGAGGGACAGCGCGCCGAAACAGAAACCAAGAAACTCATCATCATACGTTAGACAACTTACAAACCATGAGAAAAAGCATAAGCAAAGCATTCGTCATCGTCATCATGTTTTTGATGTGGCCCGGTGTGGCTCTGGCCGATGACGACGAGAAAGACCAGTTCAACCCCGTCTATACGGCTGTGACGTCGCAAACCATCACCGCCGACGCCCGTGCCGCCGGTATGGGCGACATGGGTGCCGCCACTGAGCCGGACGTCAACTCGCAGAGCTGGAACCCCGCCAAATATCCCTTTACCATAAGCCGTGCAGGCGTGTCGCTCAACTACACCCCGTGGCTTCGCCAACTTGTCAACGACATTGCCCTGCTCAACGCTGCCGGCTATGTGCGCATTGGCGACTATCAAGCCGTCAGCGGTTCGTTGCGTTATTTCACGCTCGGCGACGTCTCTGCCGGCACCATGACCGTCAAACCCTATGAGTTCGCCGTCGATTTGGCCTATTCGCGTATGCTGAGTGAGAAATTCTCTGCCGCCGTTGCGCTGCGTTATATGTATTCAGACCTGAGCGGCCACTACAGCGATGAAGTCACGGCCGGTTCAGCGTTTGCCGCAGACATTGCCTGCTACTACAACAACTACGTCATGATGGGCAGCCGAGAGTGTATGTTGGCGTTTGGTCTCAACATCAGCAACATCGGCAGCAAAATCAACTATGGTGAAGACTATTCGTATTTCATTCCGACCAACCTGCGACTTGGTCTCAGCTACCTCATACCTTTGAATGAGTATAACCGCATCTCGTTCAACGCCGAGGTCAACAAGTTGCTCGTGCCCTCACGCCCCTTGCAGCGCGAAGACGAAACCAACGAAGAGTATGAGCAGCGACTCAAAGACGACTATTACGACATCTCGTCTATCTCCGGCATCTTCAAGAGTTTTGGCGACTCCGAACGTGGTTTTAAGGGCGAATTGGAAGAAATCCAATGGAGCGTGGGTGCGGAATACACCTACAACGACAAGTTTTCGCTCCGTGCCGGTTACCACCACGAAAGCGAGATGCAGGGCAACCGCAAATATTTCACTGTCGGTGCCGGTTTCCGTATGAACGTGATGGCCATCGACGCCGGCTATACTATTGCCACCACGCCGAGCAATCCCCTCGACCAGACGCTGCGCGTGTCGCTCACGTTCGATATGGACGGCATCAAAGACCTCTTCCACCGTCGATAATCCACAGACCAAACTCTGATTTGTATGAGAATAAAAGTAGGTATGGGCTACGATGTTCATCAGTTTGCCCAAGGCCGTCAGCTATGGCTTGGCGGCATCCCAATTCCCCACTTCTGCGGGCTTCTTGGACATAGCGATGCCGACGTGCTCATCCACGCCATCTGCGACGCTCTGCTGGGCGCCGCCGGTCTGCGCGACATTGGTTATCATTTTCCCGACACGGCCGACGAGTTTGCCGGAATCGACAGCAAGATATTGCTTGCGCGCGTCGTGGCGTCGCTGGAAGATCGCGGTTGGCGAGTGGGCAACATCGACGCCACCGTGTGTGCCCAAGCCCCCAAACTCAATCCCCACATCCCCGATATGCAAAAAACACTCGCCGAAGTGTTGCAAATCGCTCCGGCCGACGTTAATATAAAAGCCACCACCACCGAACACCTCGGTTTCGTGGGGCGAAAAGAAGGCATCGCGGCCTATGCCGTGGCCTTGATAGAACAGTAATCATTCATCACACACAGCTTATGAAAAAACTATTACGACACACCCTTTGTTTAGCCATTGTGCTGCTCACCACAGCCGGCCTCACCTCTTGCGAAGACGAACACGACCTATGGATGCGCGACAACATCGTGGGGACATGGCAGATTTATGACGTGCGTAGCTACGACTACAATGTGCCCTATCGCACAGGCGATTTTATGGAGTTTTTCTACGACGGCACCTATCGTGGCTACGGCCGTAACGGCTTTGACGAATACGGCGACTGGGACGTCACCGACAACATCATTTCGTTTGATTTCAATCACGACTACCGCACAGATATGGCAGCCCGCGTCGACGACATAGGTTATAGCTATATGGACCTCGACGTGACGGACTTTTATAATGGTTCGCACTATTACCTCCGTTTGCGCCGCTATTGACCAGCGTCAGACCAGTTTTTTGTGCCGAAGAGAAGAGTTCAAAAAGCCGCTTGTCAATGACAAAATCAAGCCAAATAATTTTTGTTAAAGCCTGACGATGATGAAAATATAGGCTAAACCAGCCCACAAGGCATCTCGGTTTTGCTGCCATAAGGCCGGGCGCCACGCTCATAAGGACAGTAATTCCTGCCATAAGGACAGTGAAGTCCCCAATCCATCCATTTATTCGTCTGAAATACAAGAAGGTAGGCCTTTTAGGGCCTACCTTCTTTCTTCTTACCCCAAATTTAACCCCTCAAAGCCAAGAAACAAAAGACAAAAACGCCCCGGCGGTAGGCATGGGGATGTTGGACGTGCGCCCGCACCTCAATCCGCCAAGTTCATATGGTGCACCAACACACCTTCCACCTCAACCCGCTATGTCTTTTTGTTGTAATTTCGTTATATATTAAAATCTCATTTACTTTACAAAACAACAATTAAAACAGGCAAAACAGTTAATAGATACTTAATTTGTTAATCAATATCGGTCAAACGCTTGGCGCTTTGTCGCAACCCCTCTAAATTTGCCGATACATTATGAGCAAAAAAACGATATACATACTTCTCACCATCTTGAGCTGTTCACTGGCGCTGCTACTCTATCTTGAGTTTTCCTATTTCGGATCGCTCTACCGAATACGCCGTGAAAACTTCGACGAGGCCACCGGCCGCGCTCTTTCTCGAGCCGTTCGCGACCTTGAGATTTCCGAAACCAAAGAAGCCCTCTCGCCGGCAGCCAGAGCTGAACTCGACGCACTCGACGACTCGGCACGAGTCAGAGAAACCCTTGCCATCCTCTATCGGCCGGCCGACAAACCACTGGCCAAGCGCCTTGACTATAACAGCCTTGACGCCGCCATCAAGAGCGAGCTAAGCCGTGAAGGCATCAGCCTGCCATATCACTTCCGCATCACCACCTCAGACGGTCGCGAGGTATATCGCTGTCGCGACTTTGAGCAGGCCGGCGCACAAGACACCTATCGGCAGGAGCTCTTCCCCTCCGACCCCCGTGCACGCACCGGAGTGGTATGGCTTCACTTCCCCGAAATGAGGCGGTTCATCTTCAACAGTGTTGGGTTTATGATACCCGCCATTGTGCTCACCATCATCGTTTGCGCCATGTTTGGCTTCACCCTTTGGGCCGTGATGAGGCAGCGCCGGTTGACGGAGATGAAAAATGACTTCATCAACAACATGACCCACGAGTTTAAAACCCCCGTGGCCACCATCTCACTCGCCGCCCAAATGCTCTCAGACCCGTCGGTGGAGAAAAAGCCCGACACCGTCACCCATCTCTCGTCGGTGATTGCAGACGAAACCAAACGGCTACGCTTCCAGGTGGAAAAGGTGCTGCAAATGTCTATTCTCGACCGCAAAGCCGCCACCTATCGCAAACGCGAACTCGACATCGACCGCCTCGCCGCCGAAGTGGCTTCGACCTTCCGCCTGAGAGTGGAAAACGTGGGCGGAACCATCACCACCAGCCTCGACGCAGAAGACATGATGGTCTATGCCGACGAAATGCACCTCAGCGGCGTGCTCTTCAACCTGCTCGACAACGCACTCAAATATCGCGACCCCGAGCGTGCGCCACATCTCGAAATTGCCACAAGCGTCGAAGGCAACAACGCCGTCATCACCGTGTCGGACAACGGCATTGGCATCAAAAAAGAAAACCTAAAGAAAATATTCGAAAAGTTTTATCGTGTACACACCGGCAACCTGCACGACGTGAAAGGCTTCGGCCTCGGACTGGCCTACGTCAAACGCGTGGTCACCGCACACGGCGGCCATATCACCGCCGAAAGCAAGGCCGGACAAGGCACAAGCTTTATCATTACATTACCCACAACAAAAAAATAATCAAAGACTATGACAGACCACAAAATGAAAGTGCTTCTCTGTGAAGACGACGAAAACCTCGGTATGCTCCTCCGTGAATATCTGCAGGCCAAAGGCTACGACACCGAACTCTATGGCGACGGCGAAGCCGGATATAAGGCCTTCATGAAAGAAAAATTCGACATCTGTGTGTTTGACGTGATGATGCCCCGCAAAGACGGTTTCACCCTGGCCAAAGAAATCCGCCAGACCAACCAAGACGTGCCCATCATCTTCCTCACCGCCAAGACGCTCAAGGAAGATATCCTCGAAGGCTTCAAGATTGGCGCTGACGACTATCTCACCAAGCCCTTCTCGATGGAAGAACTCACCTTCCGCATGGAAGCCATCCTGCGCCGCGTGAAAGGCAAGAAGACACGCGACCGTACGCTCTATCGCATCGGGTCGTTCACCTTCGACACCCAGAAACAAATACTCTCGCGCGAAGGCGTTTCCGTGAAACTCACGACAAAAGAGAGCGAACTGCTCGGCCTGCTCTGTGCGCACGCCAACGAAATCCTGCAACGCGACTATGCCTTGAAGACTATTTGGATAGACGACAACTATTTCAACGCGCGCTCAATGGACGTCTACATCACCAAGTTGCGCAAACATCTCAAGGACGACGAAAACGTGGAGATTATCAACATCCACGGCAAGGGCTACAAACTCATCACGCCCGACGCAGACTGACAATAAGCACTCTTTTTGCGCAATAACCGTAAAACGGCGAGGCT
>JAHAWW010000066.1 GCA_018383375.1 Prevotellamassilia sp.
GCCTCAAGGCATCAACGGCCAAATGCTTCACGGTGGTGGTGAGCAGGGCAGCGGCTTCGTCTTCACGCTTGATGTCGGGATGACGCTTCCAGAGCCGGCAAAAGGCTTCTTGCAAGGCATCTTCAGCCTCTTCGTCGCTTTGGGTCATCCGCCCCACCAAGTGGCGCAACCTTCCGCTCAAGCGGCGGTAGGCAGCGAGAAGAGGTGAATTTGAAGGGCCTGCAGATGTGGTCATTTTGATGTCGTTTCTATGGAGTTAACGCAAAGAGACGTGTTTTGTAACGTAAAAGTAGAATTTTTTTGTGTTTTTATTAGAAACGACTACTCTTAAAGCGGTGATTTAGTAAATTTGCCTTGATTATTCTGCCTGATACTTATGCAAAAAACCAAAAGAGCACTGGCCGTTGCGGCTTTTGTCTGCTGCGTGTTGACGGCTTTGGCCGACGACAAAAACACATTGGTGCAGCCGGGCGACACATTGCCGACTTTCAGCATTGAAATGTCCGACGGCTCTCGCCTGACCACAGACAATCTCAAAGGTCGACCGGTGGTCTTGGCGTTTTTCAACACCAATTGCCGTGACTGTCGCCGCGAACTGCCCTTGTTGCAACGCCTCTATACTGAGGCCGACGAGACTTGTCGTGTAGTCTGCGTGTCGCGCAGTCAGGGACAAGACGAAATCGCCGCCTATTGGCAAAAGACGGGCCTCACCCTCCCCTACAGTCCACAAACCGACCGAACTGTCTACAGCCTTTTTGCGCCGCATGGCCTGCCACGGGTCTATGTGGCCGATGCTGACGGCGTGATAAAGGCTGTTTTCATCGAAAAAGTCTCAGCGCGAAAACTGCTGAAAGCCATAAAACAATGCCGCGAACAAAAGCAGACAAACCATTGACCGAAATATCCACTAAATATTATATGAATCACACGACTATCAAACTTCGCCTCACGGCTATGAACTTCTTGAAGTTTGCCATATGGGGCGCTTATCTCACCTCAATGGGCCGCTATCTCGCCGACGTGGGCATGGGTGGCCAGATTGGCTGGTTTTATTCCGTCCAAGGCATTGTGTCCATCTTCATGCCCGGCCTGATGGGTATGGTGGCCGACCGCTGGGTGCCTGCACAGCGCATGCTCGGCCTTTGCCATCTGTTGGCTGCTGGGTTTATGGCCGCCGCTGCCACCTATGCCATGACAGCCGGACCGGATGTGGCATTCGGCATTTTATTTGCCCTCTACACGGCCAGCGTGGCCTTTTATATGCCAACGTTGGCACTGAGCAACTCTGTGGCCTTCACGGCGTTAACAAACTCGGGTATGGACACCATCAAAGACTTTCCGCCCATCCGCGTGTTTGGTACGGTGGGCTTCATCGTGACAATGTGGGCCGTCGACTTGATGGGCTATATGGGCAGCTATCATCAATTCTTCGTTTCGGCCGGTCTGGGTTTGTTACTGGCTATCTATTCATTCACTCTGCCCAACTGCCCCGTGGCTGCCCACACAGAGAAGAAGAGTTTGGTGCAGGCCTTGGGCTTCGACGCCTTCAAGCTGTTCAAAGAGCGGCGTATGGCCATCTTCTTCATCTTCTCGTTCTTGCTCGGCGTGTCACTGCAAATCACCAACGGCTTTGCCAATCCATTTATTGACAGTTTCAAAAACATTCCCGAGTATGCCGAAACCTTCGGCGTGCAACACACCGGCATTCTCATCAGTCTCTCACAAATCAGCGAAGCATTCTGCATCTTGCTCATCCCATTTTTCATGAAAAGGTTTGGCATCAAGCGAGTGATGATGATAGCTATGCTGGCTTGGGTGTTGCGCTTTGGCCTGTTTGGTCTGGGCAATCCCGGACCGGGTGTTTGGCTCTTTGTGCTCTCGATGATTGTCTACGGCGTGGCCTTTGACTTCTTCAACGTTTCTGGTTCGCTCTTCGTCGACCAAAACACGCCTGCCTCCATCCGCAGCAGTGCGCAAGGTCTGTTTATGATTATGACCAATGGTTGCGGCTCGACGCTCGGCATGATTGCGGCCCAAGGCGTGGTAGACCACTTTACTTCTCCCGCCGGCCTCACCAATTGGACGCCCGTATGGTATATCTTTGCCACCTACGCTCTGGTGGTCTTGCTCCTCTTCACCGTGGTGTTCAGAGAGAAAAAGGCAGCGGCATAGTGGCCATTGCCTTAACGGCTTGACAAATTACTTTTGCATTTGAAGTAGATGCAAGCCCATAACAACGGCGTGCCCATCGGAATGTAATCCGGGGCACGCCGTTGTTATTGTGCCAATCTTGCGATTGGCCGGGTGAGGCGGATTAACCGCCGAAGTTGTCGTACATAATGCTTTCTGGCTCTACGCCGAGGCTGTCGAGCATTCCCACCACAGCCTTCGACATCGGGCCGGGACCACACATATAGTATTCGATGTCTTCTGGGGCCTCGTGGTTTTTGAGATAGGTCTCGTAGATGACCTGGTGCACAAAACCTGCCGTGTATTTCACGCCGGCGGCATCGGCTGCGGGGTCGGGACGGTCGAGAGCCAGATGGAAAGAGAAGTTGGGGAACTCCTTCTCAAGGGCCAGGAAGTCGTCAAGATAGAACACCTCGTTGAGCGCACGGGCGCCGTAGAAATAAGACATCTTGCGGTCGGTAGTCTTGAGCGTGTGGGTCATGTGCATAATCTGGGCACGGAGCGGGGCCATACCGGCACCACCGCCCACCCACATCATCTCTTTCTTGGAGTCGAAGATGGGATGGAAATCGCCATAAGGACCACTCATCACGACTTTGTCGCCGGGCTTAAGGGTGAAAATATAAGAAGAGGCAATGCCGGGCATCACGTCCTGGAAACCGGGACCTTGTTCTTTGGGTTTGAAAGGCGGCGTGGCAATGCGCACGGTGAGCATAATGCGGTCGCCCTCGGCAGGATAGTTGGCCATTGAGTAGGCACGGATGGTGGGCTCGGTGTTGCGGCACTTCAGGCCAAAGAGACCGAACTTCTCCCAAGCCGGCAGATATTCGTCGCCGATGAGGGCCTTGTCGATGTCTTTGTCGTAGTCCATCTCGTAGGCAGGGATTTTAATCTGGGCATACGAGCCGGGCACGAAGTCCATATGGTCGCCGGGAGGCAAGGCCACGATGAACTCTTTGATGAAGGTGGCCACGTTTTTGTTGGAAATGACTTCACACTCCCACTCTTTCACACCAAGCACACTGTCGGGAACGGTGACGGCAAGGTCGCCCTTGACCTTACACTGGCAACCCAGACGGTAGTGCTCCTTGATTTGCTTACGGCTGAAATGGCCTTTCTCCACATCAAGAATATCGCCACCGCCCTCAGGCACCTGGCATTTACACTGGGCACAAGAGCCTTTGCCGCCACAAGCCGACGGAAGGTAGATGCCGTTTTCAGAAAGCGTGGAAAGCAGGCTGCCGCCCTGAGCCACCTTGATTTGCTTCTTGCCGTTGAGGGTGAGGGTGACTTCTCCCTCGGGCGTAAGATATTTTTTGGCCACAAGCAAAATGACGACCAAAATGAGAATGATGGCAAGAAATACGCCTATGCTGGAAAGAATAAATGGTATATCCATAGTTGTTGATGCTTTTTATCAAAGGCTCAAGCCCGAGAAACACATAAATGCCATAGCCATAAGGCCGACGGTGATGAAGGTAATGCCGAGGCCGCGCAGCGGACGGGGCACGTCGGTATAGGCCATTTTCTCACGAATGGCTGCCAGACCGACAATGGCCAAAATCCAACCGATACCGCTGCTGAGGGCATAGACAAAGGCGTCGCCAAGACCGCCAATGGCCTGCGAACTGGTGGCGGGGTCCATATTGATGCGCTGCTGCATGAAAAGGCTGGCACCCATAATGGCACAGTTCACGGCAATGAGGGGCAAAAAGATGCCCAACGCGCCATAAAGCGAGGGAGAGAAACGCTCCACAACCATTTCAACCAACTGCACAATGCCGGCGATAACGGCAATGAAAAGGATGAATGAGAGATAAGTGAGGTCTTGGCCGAAGATGCCGTCTTTGGCCAGCACCTTGGTCTGCAACAAATAATCCACGGGCACGGTGACAAGCAACACGAACGTTACGGCTATGCCCAAACCGAGCGAAGTCTTGACGTTCTTGCTGACAGCCAGATAGGAGCACATGCCGAGGAATGAGGCGAATATCATATTGTCCACGAAAATGGAGCGGACAAAAAGACTCAATGTATGTTCCATCGTTTATTGTTTCTGAAGGTTAGGAATAAGAGGGGAACTCACTTCTGCTCGTCTTTGGTGAGGGCACGTTGGGCCCAAATGACACAACCCAAAAGAATCATGGCCATGGCAGGCATAGTCATCATACCATTGTTGACATAGCCGGCGTCGTAGAGCGAAGTGGGAATAATTTGGTGGTCGAGCAAGGTGCCGGCACCAAAGAGTTCACGTACACCGCCGATAATGACGAGAATGTAGGCATAGCCGATGCCGTTGCCGATACCGTCGAGAAAACTCTCCCACGGACCATTCATCATGGCAAAGGCCTCAAGACGACCCATCAAAATACAGTTGGTGATAATCAATCCGATATAGACGCTGAGCTGCACACTGACATCATAGGCAAAAGCCTTGAGCACAAGGCTGACTATCGTGACCAAGGCGGCTACAACAACCAATTGCACAATGATACGGATGCGCATTGGAATGGTCTTGCGCAAGAGAGAGATGGCGACGTTGCTGAAAGAGGTGATAATCGTCACCGAAAGACCCATCACAATGGCGGGTTCGAGTTTGGCGGTGACAGCCAAGGCCGAGCAGATGCCGAGCACCTGCACCAACACGGGATGATTGAGACCGAGCGGTGTAGCAAAGACCTGGCGATTGGCTTTTGAAAATAATTGGCTCATAGCTTATGCTCTTTTATTGGTTTGTCGAAGATTGTTTGTTGAGATATTGACGATACATGCCCACGTAGTCGCGAAGCATATCGGTGATGCCGTTGGTGGTGAGAGTGGCTCCCGAGAGACCGTCACACTGCATCGACGGATTGTCTTGTTTCGCGCCAAACTTAACCACTGAAATGACAGTGCCCGACTCGTCATAGAGGCTCTTGCCCTTAAACTCGTCCTGGAAAGGTTTTTCGGCCATCAGAGCGCCTAGACCGGCGGTCTCGCTCTCGTGGCTGAAATAGGCGCCATAGATGGTGCGGCAGTCGGCATCGACGGCGATATAGCCCCAAATGGTGCCCCAAAGTCCCTTACCTACAAGGGGGATGACATATTTGGTCGTAGTGTCGACACGGCATTCATAGAAAGGCAGGCGGTCGGCACTAATCTCTTTGATGGCAATTTCAAAACCACCGGTGGTGTCTACCACCTCACCTTTATCGTTGACGATGATATCGCGCACAATGGTGGCTGCATAGGTAGACTCAACCTGGTCTTGGGGCACGCTGATGCCCAACGAAGAGAGGATTTGCTTCTGCTTATCGATGCGCTCGTTGGCCGTAATTTTGGGGCTCAAGGCAGATGAAGCAAACGACAGAAGAAACGCCACCACAATCACTACGACACAAGCGTAGATGATGGTGTAAGTATTGCTGTTTGTATTGATCTTCATGGTGCGTAGTGATTAATTCTTTTGAGAGATTTTGGCGCGGCGTGCACGGCGACTGATGTTGCGCTGCACCACGCAGTAGTCAATGAGCGGCGCAAACATGTTCATGAACAAGATGGCCAGCATCATACCTTCGGGATAGCCGGGATTGAGCACACGGATGACAATGGCCAACACACCGATGAGGAAACCATAGACATATTGGCCTGAGGCCGTGCGCGAACTGGTGACAGGGTCGGTGGCCATAAACACGGCGCCGAAGCAGAAACCACCCAACACAAGGTGATGATACCAAGGCATAGCTGCCACGCCAGACTCCATGCCGGAGACATTGAAGAGAAAAGCAGTCACGGCACCACCGATAAACACACTCGACATCGTGCGCCAAGAGGCAATCTTGGTCCAAAGCAAGATGGCTGCACCTATGGCAATGGCAATGACACTGGTCTCACCAATCGAACCGGGCATCAAACCGCTAATCATGTGTGAGAAATCTGTCGTGACGGGATGGCCGGCAGCGGCGTGACCCAGCGGGGTGGCCATCGTGTAAGCATCGCTGGCTTGGAAACCGAGACCGAGCACGGGGTCAAGATTGACCCAAACACTGTCGCCGCTCATCTTTGAGGGATAGGCAAAGAAGAGGAAGGCACGCGCCACCAAGGCGGGATTGAAGATGTTCATACCTGTGCCACCATAAATTTCTTTGGCAAAAATCACGGAGAAGGCCACAGCCACAGCCAGCATCCAGAGCGGACAGCCCACGGGGACTATCAAAGGGATGAGCAAACCGGTGACAAGATAACCCTCTTGGATTTCTTCGTGTTTCCACTGTGCCACAATAAATTCAATGCCAAGACCAACGGCGTAGCTCACCACAATCTTGGGCAACATCACGGCCAGACCGTAGAAGAACATACCAAAGAAGGTGGCATCGGCCAAATGTCCGGACGCTACAGCATTCCAGTAGCCAATGTTATACATGCCAAAAAACAAGGCGGGCAACAAGGCTATGACCACAAACGACATAATGCGCTTTGAGTCGATGGCGTCGTGAATGCTCACACCGGTCTTTGAGGTGGTGTTGGGCACCAACAAGAATGTTTCCATACCTTCAAACACAGAGCGGAAGGCTTTTAACTTGCCGCCGTCTTGAAAGCTGGGACGCATTTTATCAAGAATTTTCTTTATCATATTATGCTAAAATTTCGTCGCCTGAATAGGGAGTAGTGAATGAATGATGAAAGGCTTAGGCATTCTCTTTGCGCAAGATGTCAAGACCTTCGCGCACAATGCGTTGTAACTCCAGTTTTGAAGAGTCCACAAATTCTGCCACGGCAAAATCTTCGGGAGCTACTTCATAAATGCCCAATTCTTCTTGTTTGTCGATGTCGCCGGTGATGATGGCTTTAATCAAATAGCCGGCATAAATATCCATCGGGAACACACGGTCGTATTCACCGCTCATAATCATGTGGCGCTCGCCGCCCTTGATGCGACAATCGAGGTCGTATTGACGATTCTTGCCAAAAAGCCAAGAGAAATAACTGCGACTGGTCGAGAATTGATTGAAGCGGGGAGCAATCCAGCCGAAGACTTCGTTCACGTCGTCGCCCTCGGGAATGACACAAACCTCACCGGCAAAAGCCGAGAGAAAGCCATCGGCCTCTGCCTTGGCGCCAACAAGCGGATTACCGTTGATAATGCGCTGATGCTCAGCCTTCAAGTCGGTCTGACCCTCGAGAATGTCTGAGAGGGGTGCACCAATCTTCACTTCTACATAGTGGGGTGAAGCCACCAGCGAACCGCCCACGGCGATGCGACGAGTCAGATTGACTTGGCCTGTCTCAACGAGTTCACCCAGCATAATGACCACACCGGGGTCGAGTGTCCATACCACCTCACCTTTGTTGACGGGGTCAATGTGATTGATTTGTACACCGACATTGCCCGAAGGGTTGGGACCGTCAAACACACTCACTTCCACCTCGCTGACGGGCAAAAGGGGCGTGTTGATTTGGTCGGGTGAGATGCCGAGATGCACCTTGGCGATTTTGGCCAACGTGCGCAGACCAGTTTTGAAAGATTCTTCACGACCTTGGGCTGCAAAAGTGAAGTCAGCAGCCAAAGGCATCTTGCTGAATGCAGACACAAAAATGGCTTT
>JAHAWW010000068.1 GCA_018383375.1 Prevotellamassilia sp.
AGCATCATAGGGTCTTGTGGTAGTGTCATATCTTGGGACAAAGTTAGTGTAAGGCGAGAGGAATGGCAAGAAAAACTTGTTTTTATTGACATACCCGAGCCGCCACCTAACTTGCGCCGTGAGGCGAAAGTTAGTGCAATTGAGAGAGGAATGGCAAGAAAATCTTGTTTTTATTGACATACCCGAGCCGCCACCTAACTTGCTTGGTGACTCTATATCCCGACCATGAATGAACCGTTTGGGCTTATTGTAACCAAAAGAAGTAACAAACTCGGCTGATTTCTCTATTTTTGTAGAGCAATTCTCAAAAGTCTATTGCCCATTATGTCATTAACGCAAGCCTTTGTTTCGGTCTTGGCCGGACATTTTCCACATCAATTCACTGACGACCAAGCACAAGCCGTCAGTCAGATGGCCCGTTTCATTTTGCAGCCACAGGCCGACGAGGTGTTTGTGTTGCGTGGTTATGCCGGTACGGGCAAGACTTCGTTGGTGGGCGCTTTGGTGCGCACCCTCACCGATTTGCATCGTGAGGTGGTGCTTATGGCACCGACGGGACGTGCGGCCAAGGTGTTTTCGGCGTATGCCGGGCAAAAGGCCATGACCATCCACAAAGCCATTTATCGTCAGCAGACATTTCAAGGTGAAGGCACGCGGTTTTCGTTGGGCTACAACAAACGCAAGCATGCCCTGTTTATTGTCGATGAGGCCTCTATGATAGCCGTGGGAGGCATCGGGGTGGGGACGTTCGGCACCGGTGAACTGCTGGCCGACCTTATTCGCTATGTGGGTGAGGGCGAAGGATGCCGATTGATGTTTGTGGGCGACACGGCGCAGTTGCCACCTGTGGGCGAAGAAGAGAGTCCGGCGTTGTCGGCTGATCGTCTGCGACTTTATGGCGTGCGTGCCATGGTGGCCTCGCTCACGCAGGTGGTGCGACAGACGGCCGAGTCGGAGGTTCTTGTAGAAGCCACGCGGTTGCGCGAAATGATTACGCAGGGGATTGATGTTCTACCTCTTGTGGCTGCCGACCCACGGGGAGAGGTGCGCTATTTGCCCGGCAACGAACTCATCGAAGCACTCGTTTCGGCCTATGCCGATTGTGGCACTGACGGTACCATCGTGGTGACACGTTCCAACAAGCGAGCTAATATTTATAATAATGGTATCAGAGCCCGAATTTTCGACCGTGAAGACGAACTCACACGCGGCGACTTGGTGATGGCCGTCAAAAACAACTACCATTGGACCGAACTGGCTCACCGCTCTGAGGCCGACGAACCGCCCTACGCCGGTCTGTTTTCGTTTATTGCCAATGGTGATGCTGCAGAGGTGGTGCGCTTGCGCAATGTACACGAGATGTATGGTTTCAGGTTTGCCGATGCCACATTGCGTTTTGCCGACTATGATGACGAAGAGATAGACTGCAGGGTGTTGCTCTCAACTCTTAGTTCTGAATCGCCATCGCTCACGGCCGAAGAGCAACAACGCCTCTTCGACGCGGTGATGGAAGATTATGCCGACGTGCCGAGCAAAAAAGAGCGGTTGAAATGTGTGCGCGAAGATGCTTATTACAATGCTTTGCAAATCAAATATGCCTATGCCGTGACTTGCCACAAGGCTCAAGGCGGACAGTGGGAGCGGGTCTTTGTGGACCAAGGCTATGTGACTGCCGAAATGGCCGGCATCTCTTATCTGCGCTGGCTCTATACAGCGATGACACGCACCACCGGCCGGCTCTATCTGGTGAATTGGCCTGAAGAGCAAAAACGGCAGTCTGATGAAAATGAGACGTGATAGCTTTTCAAGGATAAGGTTTTAAGCCGAGGGCTGTCGGCTCAACCTGCAAAGGCTTTTTTGCCAAAACAAAAAAATACAGAATGGCCAAACGGGCCAATAAGCCGGACGGCGCAAGGTGGTGAAGGGCAAACGCGAAAATCTGATTTGTTGATAATGCGTTTGCAGGGTTTGTCGCATTTCTTTTTGTTCATCGGGCGTGAAGCAACCACGCTGTGCCCAAATCTCTCTGACCACGCCCACATAGGTGCGCCAAATGTAGTTCTCGGCGATGCCCAGTGTTGTTTTGTCCACATTCTCCTCTTCCAGTTTTTTACGTAACAGCGTATTGGCTCTGACAAAGTCCAAGCGTGCCGCTCCCGTCTGGTGGGTGGCCGACTGGGCGTGTTGCCGATAAAAATAGACGGCCTCGGTCGGCACGACGCGGCGTGAGTGGAGCAGGTGAAGATAAGAGGTGGTGTCGTCTGAGTAGGTGCGCAAACTCGTGTCGTAGGGCCATTGGTAGTGTAGTTCGCGCCGCAGGGCATAGACGCCGTGGATGTTGTGAGCCAGTGCCAAACGGCAGGCCGTGAGGCCATCCCATCCCTCATTGTTTTTTACCTGAGGATAGACCTCTTGCTGCCCGTCGGGATGGGTCAGTATCAGTTTCACAAGCAACGCATCGGCATCGGGCAGAGTGGTGGCGGCTCGGTGCATCACGCTGAGTGCGTCAGAAGCCAGATAATCGTCGGCATCAAGCATCAAGATGAAGTCGCCCGAGGCTTGCGACAGCCCCAAATTGCGTGCCACAGCCTGGCCACTATTGCGCGGCGTTTGCATCACGACAATGTGGGAGAACCGAGCGGCGTATTCCTGCAAAATCTGCCACGAATTGTCGGTCGAGCAGTCGTCGATGCAGATGTGCTGAACGTCTTGACGCCCTTGTGCAATGACCGAGTCGAGGCACTGACGAAGATAGGGCCCGGCATTGTAGACGGCGGTGAGAATGGTGAACGACATGGTGTGTGGGCAAGAAGATAAACAAGTTTCCCACCCCATATTGGATGGGATGGGAAACCGATATGACGCTTGAGAGGGCGAATTATTTGACAAACTTGTGGACGCGTTGGCCTTGGGCACTCTTGATAATGGCCAAGTAGATGCCCTTAGGCCATCCGGCCATTGAGACTGAGAGGGCGTTGGTCGTGGTGCCTACCTGGGTAGAGGCCTTTACACCACCACTCACGTCGACCACTTTCACCGTTGTGCCGGCTTCGAGGAGTCCGGTGATGTTGAGGTGGTTGTCGTCGTGGCGGATGAGGAGGTCGTTCACATCTTTCTGCTCAGTTTCAATACCATCGGCAATTTTGTTGAGCGGCGAGAAACGGAGCGTGTAGGAGCAGGTGCCTGTAGACGGTGTCTTGTAGGCACTGAGTGTGCCTGTTTTTTGACCACAGCTGCCGTTGCCAAGACCTTGCTGCATATAGTCGAAGTGGGCATAAATCTTGCTGCCGGCTGTCAGATCCCAGCAGTGGCGTGTGGCGCGCAGGGTGGCATCGTCGTAGTTGAGCAATGAGAAGGCTACCTGACCGGAAGTCTCAATCTTGAAGCCCTTCTCGCCGGTCGGGTCTTTGAGCACGAGGTAGCGCAGGTCTTCGTGGTTGCCACACGACTGCGGACTGGTGAGCTCTTCAAACATATCGCTCACAGTGGTGGTGTAGACACCCAGACGAGAGCCGGTTTTGCGGTCTACGTAGTTCGACCACGGACCACGGGCGTAGTAGGTCACGTCTTTATAGGCCAAGGGGAATTGCATGGCCATACCAATGCGGCGCAGGTCGGCCACGGCAGGCTTCAGGTCAGCCTTGACGAGCACTACGCCTGAGTTGTAGATGGTATAGGTCAATGTGTAGGGGCACTTGGTGCCTGCTGCCGTCACAATGACTGTGGCCTTAGAACCATCGTCGGCTAAGGTGAAGGTGGCCGATTTTGTGCCCTCACCATTGCTTGAGTCATATCCGTCGCCAAGGTAGGGGGCGGTTGGGTCGTCGTTTTCAACCCAGCGGTAGTCGGCAAATTCCGGACTGTCTGAACTTGAAGAAATGACGGTTGCATCGCCAAACTTCCACGTGCTGATTTCACCTTTCTTGTTGAACGTGATAGACACGTTAGAGTTGGCTATGACGTTGTTGAAGGTGTTCTCGGTCAGTGTGAGGGCCTCGGTTGTAGACTCAGGCTGGGCGAGTGCCGGACGGCTTTGGAGGGTGTATTGCTGCGAGGCCACTGAGTAACCTGCTTCGGCCCATGGCGTGGCTTCATTCAACACTACGTCGAGATTGAGCAGATATTCGGCAGTGTTGTCAATGGTGGTGGTGAAGGGAACGGTCACTAAACTTTTATAACCCGGTGTGAACGAACTGAGGGTCGTGGTGCCTTCTTCCACTACTTCGCCGTTTTTCAATACCTCAAATTTGAGGGTGTAGTTGTCGAGTGTCTGGAAGTTGTAGGCATTGGTTATCATCACCTTCTTCGCGGCGGGGTAAAAGTTGGTGAATTTCACATATTGGTAGACTTTCTTCACTTCGGTGAGTTTCGACGTCCATGCCCGATCGGCTGTGATGAGGCCATTGTTGACGAAGTTGTATTGGTGGGGGCCACCAAAGTCATATCCACTCTTGTATTTGTTGAAGCCATTGACGGTGAGCGTTTTGTTTTGGATGTCGCTTGCGGCATAGATGGATTGGTCCACCCAGTCCCAAATACAACCGCCGATGCCGTATTTTGATGCTTCGATGGCGTCCCAATATTCTTGCAGGTTACCCACGGCGTTGCCCATGGCGTGAGCATATTCGCACATAAAGAAGGGCTGGCCATAACTGTTGTAATTGGCTTGTGCTTCGACCACGTTGGCAATGTTGGGATACATCACGCTGTAAAGGTCGGTGGCTGTGTCTTTGGCGCGTGTGGCACCTTCGTAGTGGATGATGCGCGGGTCGAGGGCGCGTGTGGCGTCATATGAAGCGTGGAAGTTAAGGCCGGAGTTGCTCTCGTTACCCAGACTCCAGAAGATGATAGAGGGGAAGTTGCGGTCGCGGAGCACCATGCGTTCTGTGCGGTCCACATATTGGGCTTGCCAAGACTGCTGGAAGGTGATGCCACTTGAACCAGAGTCTTCCCAGTTGAAGTGACATTCCACGTCGGCTTCGTCCATACAATAGATGCCGTAGTAGTCGAACATGGCATACATTTTAGCCTGGCGCGGGTAGTGGCTGGTGCGCACGGTGTTGACATTGGCCTGCTTCATCATTTCGATGTCTTTAAGCATAGTGGCCACGTCGATGCTGCGACCGTGTACGGGGTGGGTGTCTTGCGTGTTGACGCCTTTGAAGAGCACGGCCTGGTTGTTGATAAAGACTTTCTTGCCCGTACCTGTGCTCTTGATTTCAATTTTTCTGAAACCGTATTTTGTAGAGAAGGCCTGCTCTTCCACACCATTGCTGCGTTGTGAGAGGCATACGGTGTAGAGGTTGGGCTGTTCGGCGCTCCAAGGCTTGAGGTCGGTCAGTCCTTCAAAGGTGAGATTGGCCGTCTTGTCGCCGCCCTCGCCGTTGGCAAAGGTAAACTCGGCCTGCTGTGTGGCGATGGTGTTGCCCTCGGGCGAGAGCAGGGTGGCCACAACGGTTTTGTTGGCGGCCTGGCTGTCGCGGTTGTTCATTGTCACGGCCACGTTGAGGCTGCCGCTGGTGAAGTCGTCTGCCGAGGCTGTGGCGGTGATGTAGTGGTCGCGAATGAAAGTCTTGGGCGTGGCATAGAGATAGACGTCGCGGTGTATGCCGCTCATGTGCCACATATCCTGGCCTTCGAGATAGCTGCCGTCACACCAACGGAATACTTGCACGCTCACGTTGTTTTCGCCTTCGCGCACCAAGTTGGTGACGTCAAATTCGGCGTCGTTGTTAGACTCTTCTGTGTAGCCCACGTATTGGCCGTTCACCCACACATAGGCCGCGCTGTAGATGCCGTCGAAGTGGAGGAACACGCGCTTGTCGCCCCAGCCTGAGGGCAGGTCAAATGTGCGGCGGTATGAGGCCACGGAGTTAGTCAGTCCGTTTTTCATTGTGATGGTGGGCGGCGTGTTGTTGAAGGCATAGTTCACGTTGATGTAGAGCGGCGTGCCATAGCCTTTCATTTCCAAGCACGAGGGCACGCTGATGGTGTCCCAGGCGCTCACGTCGGCATTGTCGCCCCAGAAGGTGTCTTCTCCCGGTCGCAGAGACGGCGAGGTCACATAGTTGAGTCTCCAGATGCCGTTGAGGCTCATCACGTCGTCGCTTTGCGGGTCAAGCCAAGGCTTGTCGAAACGTGCGTCGGCTTTCATCTGCTCTGTGGTGGGGTAGGGCATATAGGTGGCGTGTCCCGGTTCTTTGT
>JAHAWW010000072.1 GCA_018383375.1 Prevotellamassilia sp.
ATATATAGGAGTAGGCGTGATTATTTCACATTAAAGTTGAGCAGTCGCTCGCCGTCGACAAAGCCTTCGATGTGAACGTCGGGACTGACCACGACGGGCGTGGCCGGCAGGACGTAGAAGAGCAAATCGCCGCGGCGCAGCATGGAATACTGACTGACGTGGGCCAAAACGGCTTCAGGGCTGAACGGCAGATTGGCTTCGTTGCCGGCAATGGTCAAGGTCTTGTTGCCCACATTCATGCTGAAGTCGGGACAGACAAACGGGTTGCCATCGCCCAAAGACACAAACGAGCCTACCACGGCCGAACTGTCGAAACCTATAGCCATGTCCCAGGGCAAACCATCGCGACGACACCGCTCGAAGAGACGGTCGGCACAAAAGGCGGCCCCCACGGTCACGGCGTCGTAATAGCGACGGGCAAAACGCTCAGAGACGTAACGTCCCAATCGCGAAATGCGCAACACCAGTGCCGGACGGACGCTACAAGGGTCGGCGTAGTCGGGAATGAAAAACGGCCGGCCGTCTTTGAGCATTGCTGTCTCGGGCAGTGTCTGTACGACGGGCTCACTTTTAGTAAACGAATAAAAGGGCTGTTTATTGTCTGCCTCGGCATAATTGTCGGTCGCAGGCGGCTGAGTGAAGTGGTTGGCAACAGAAAAAATCTTCATGGGCTGTGAGACTCGGGGGCGTTTCAAGACTTTTTTTGTCAAAAAGACACATTCAAGCCAAATGACAAGAGCTCTTGGAATTGGAAGTAAGACTTGTCTGGCTGACGGGCCACGCCGTCGTCGAAACGAGGATAGAGGAAGAGTTGCGTGGAGAGGTATTTGTTGAACTGGGCCTTGAAAGTGTTTTCCCACTCCAGTTGCACGCGTTTGTAGTCTGAGTAGTAATAGATGCGTCCGCTCCACGAGAGATTTTTGATGATGTTCCAGGTGTAGCGTATCGTAATGTTGGAACCGAAACTGGTTTTGACGTGTTTGTCTTGGTCTATACCAAAAGCCGTGGCCAAGTATTTACGGTCAACGTATTTGAGGTCGTAGGCCAAGGGGCTTATGGCTGCACTGAGCGTAAAGTTTTTCACGGAGAGCTTATAGTCCATACCGATGGAGAAAAGCGACTCAAAAGGCGACATAAAGTCAGAGTAAACATAGTCGTCGCCGCTCTTGTAGCCGGGATAAAACTGCGTCCAGCTTTGGAGCTGGAAGGTGTAGTACCAATGCTTGCTGGCCTGCAGACCGAGTTTGTTGGTCAAACGCAAGAGGTCGGCATTGGACAGGAACTTATGGTATTGGTTGTCTTTGATTGAGCGGAAGCCAATTTTGGTTTCGAGTATGTTGTTGAGTACCACCTTTTGCTTGTTGTTGTAGTTGGCCTCGAAATTCACTTGTGCCAGCCACGAGTTGTTGCTCTCACCGCCTTTATACCAGTTGTCTGAGGTATGGTTTTGTGAGATTTGCAGCGTCACGTTGGTCTTAAAGCTCCAGAAGTTGGGTTTGCGTGCCACGATGCGCCATTCGCCGAACTCGTCGGTTTCAATGACGTCGGGGCGGTTGGCACCGGCTTTTTCGGTGAGGTTGGCTTCGGGGCGGATGTCTTTTTTGGTTTCCTGCACCGCTTTTGGTTCTGTGCCGAGATCGTCCTCATTGTGTGCGATGAGCCAGGGCGCATAGGTGTAGACATAGTTGAGTGCGTCGCTCGCGGCGAGCAACAGGCTATCGGTGGCACCAAGCGTTCGGCTGCTCCCTGCCGGCGAAAGCCCGATGGCGCGCGACACCGACGAGGAGTAGAACGTGGGCGACGAGAAGAGGGGGAAGTAGTAGGGATTGCTCAGCGTGTCGCGTCCGTTATAGTCCCATTGGGCATAGCGATTTTTAAGGTCATCGAGCAGGCCGAGATATTTCAGATAGAGATGCGACGTGGTGTCGGTGTGTGTGGTGTGCTTGCGTTTGGCTGTTTGTGCCGTTGCAGTGAAGGCCACAAGAGTGAGCGCCAAGGCTACTCCCCACCTGACGAGTCTCGATGCGCGCAGAGAGCTGTTATTGTTCATTGGTATGGGTGTTCAAATGGGTGTTGAGGTAGTTGTAAGCTTTCTCCCAGTCGGTGTTGAGCGAGAAAGGTGTGATTTCTCCCGCCTCTTTGAGATAGGCCAGTGCGGTCTCTTCGTCAACCTGCTCAAAGAGCGGGTTTTCCATGGTGGCCTCGGTGAAGCGCAAGATGTGGGCTTTGCGCTCGTCGGAGGAGAGTTGGTCGGAAGAGACGAGTTCTTTGAAGAAAAGCGTGAGAAATTCTGAGAGATAGTAGGCCTGCACATCGAGCCAACGCTCGTCGGCACCGGGCCATTTTTCGAGTCCTGTCTGGCGCATAAAGCGCAGGGCCGTCACCTTGAACTGCGCAATGCGTGTCTGTGTGAAGTTGACGGTGGGATTGTCGACGGTGCGCTGTGCGTTTTCCAACACGAAGTTATAGACATTCTGCGCCCCGGCCGCCGCGGGGGCAAGCAAAAGTGTAAGGAGCAATATGGTAATGACTTTCTTCATTTTATTTGGCATAAACGACCTGTGGGTTGCGTTAATGAGAATGCGTCGTGGGCGGTGTCTCGTCATGGTCCGACCAAACAAGTTGGGCGGCCGCTGCGCTCGCCTTGCACCATCGTGGATGTAGCAAAAGGTTTCACGCCTCGGCGGCTGTGTGACGGGGCAGGCGGAGTGTGTGGGTAATACAGTCGGGGAGCTCGTCGGCATAGTGGGTGACCATGAGCAGGGTTTTGTCTGGGCGGGTCATATAGTCGTCGATGACGCGCATGGCGCTACGGGTCTGGGCGTCGTCAAGCCCGTGGAAGGGTTCGTCGAGGATGAGCAGCTCGGGGCTTTTGACGAAGGCACGCACGAGCAACACGAGTCTTTGTTCGCCCGACGAGAGCGTGAGATAGTTGCGGCGAGCCAGATGTTCGGCCCCGAAAGCTTTGAGCCATTCCAAGCAGACGGCTTCGTCTTCGGGCCGATGGCGGCAATAAAGCCCAATGGTGTCCATCAGCCCGCTGGCCACAATGCGCATCACGTCGAGGTCTTTGCGATAGGCCGAAAACATCTCGGGCGACACATAGCCAATGCGGCGTTTGATGTCCCAGATGCTCTCACCGCGTCCACGGCGGCAGCCAAACAGGCGAATGTCGCAGGCATAGGCAATGGGATTGTCGGCACAGACGAGCGAGAGCAGTGTGGTCTTGCCCGAACCGTTGCTGCCGGTCAAGGCCCAGCGCTCACCCTTTTTCACACACCAGTTGAGGCGGTCGAGCACCTTGCGACTGCCATAGGCGATGGTGATGTCGCGAAAGTCGATGACGGCCTCGCATTCGGCTGAAGTCTGGCCGGCGGTTGGCGCTTTGGGCGAAGGATTTTCTTGCTCCGCAGACGACGCTGCAGCAGCCTGCCATTCGGCTCTCGGCATGAGGCGACTCACGTGGCGATGGTCGACACTCAACACGTAATCGGCAAAATCGGGCACATCGGCGCGGCGGCTCACCACGACCATGAGAGTCAGTTCGCGGCCTATCTGCTGCAGCATGGCGCAGAGTGTGGCACGGGCTTCGACATCGAGACCTATAAACGGACTGTCAATTATGAGCAACCGAGGACGGGTGGAGAGGGTGCGGAGCAGTTGCACCTTGCGCAACTCGCCGCTCGAGAGGGTGTTGATGGCACGATGGGCTAATGCCGACACGCCGAACTGCCGCAAAAGGGTCATGGGATCGGACGAATCGGGCGTGTTAAGGGCGGCCAACTGTTCGGCCACGGTGGGAAACACTTGCTCGTCGCCGTGGTTCCAACGTTGTTGGTAATAGGCCGGTTCGGCTCCGCCGTAAACGTCTTTGAACAACACGTGGGCAACGGCCCCACCCTTTCGGGCGGCCTCGTCGAGTTGTGGACCGTAGACCAAACCACCGTCGCCACGCAGCGGGTGTTTGGCCGTGAGCAAGTCGGCCAGTAGGGTTTTGCCCGAGGCATTGGGCCCGTAGACGGCCACTACCGACGGTGTGGGCAGACTCAGCGGACATTCGAGTGTGAGGGCATATTCGGGCCGACGTGTATCGGCGTGATGAAGCGTCAAGAGGGTTTCTTGCATAAGGCTTTGGCCAGTTTGATTTGGGGTGTGGTGAGTGGCTGCGCGCCAGCACCGGAGCGTTGTTTGACAAAAGCTTTCCACGAGCGCGGTCCGTCAGACACGAGCGTGGGACGACTCGACTCAAGGTAGTGGCAATAGGCGGCGGCCAAGGCGTCGGTGGCGTCGAGAAAGGGCACGGCATTGTCGTCGCCGATATGCAGAATGCGTTTCAACACGCCGGCCACTTGGGCCTTGTCGGCTTGGCCGTTGGCCGTGATGGCCTGTTTGATTTTGAGTGGAGCATATTCGTGAATGGGCAGTCCGCGGCTGATGGCAGCGGCAATGGCCACTCCTTGTGCGCGACCGAGTTTGAGCATGCTCTGCACGTTTTTGCCGAAAAACGGTGCCTCAATGGCGAGTTCGTCGGGCTTGAAAGCGTCGATGAGGCCCGCCACTCGCTCATAGATGCGTCCGAGCTTGGTGTAGACGTCGTGACATCGGCGCAAATCGATGACGCCCATAGCTATCATTTCCACCCGTTTGCCTTCAACGCGCAACAGGCCATAACCCATCACATTGGTGCCAGGGTCAATGCCCATCAAGACACGTCGGGGCGTTTGGGGAGTGGAAGTGTGTGGCATAGTCATAATTTAGATACAAAATTACGCAATTTCGACCATTCTGCCATAAGGCAGGCTGTTATATATCGTTAAGTCCCGCGAGACGGTGCATACAGACACCGCGGCAAAATTGTCTTTTTCCACATCGCCACGAATGGGTAAATTTGAGGCAGAAAGAAGAGAGAACGAGGCTTTTGGCCTCTTTTTTTATGTTTCAACGACTTACGGGGATAAGGACAGTTTTTTCTGTCATAAGGACAGAAATTTCGGGCATAAGGCCACGCTTTTTCAAGCGGCTCAAAAGTTCCGATGGCGTGGCTTGGCGTTGTTTTTGAAAGCTACGCAGCAGGTATTTTGAAGTATTATCATTTGTTTCAAAAGCATTTATGTCAATTATCCAAACCTTTACTTCATCGTCAAACCTATTTTAACAAAAAACGCCAAGATAAAAAAAGTGGTTAATCCCAAATTTCTTGCGTCACAGACAAGCCCTCGTTTTGAACAAAACGGCGGAGTTGTTATAAAATACTAAATCAACAAGATTTACGCGCATATTGATTAAAAATGTGTAACTTCGCCATTCCGTTGGTCGCGGAGCCGAGGCTGAAAGTCTGCTCGGCGCCGCGACTATCTCACACACGGGAGAGCAGAAGGCCGGTCTGTCGCTCAAGGCTACGAGTCTTGTGAGGAAAGTCCGGGCAACTCGAGGCGCCCCGCTTCTTAACGGGAAGCAGGCCGTGAGGCTTGATTAGTGCAGAAGAAAACAACCGCCCGTTGCAACCACACACTGAGCATGCAAATGCCGGAAAAAGTGCGCACACTACATGCGCGTGTGGCAGCGGGTAAGGGTGAGAAGGTGGGGTAAGAGCCCACCGGTCGGGCGGTGACGTCCGAGCCGTGCACATCGGGGGTTGAAAGTTCGCGTATACCGGCGTCGGAGGGCTGCCTCGCCCGAGCTTGGCACGTCGGAGGGTAGAACGATAGAGCTTGTCGGTGACGGCAAGTCCGGATAAATGACAGACAAGGTGGCCTTGCCGCCTACAGAACCCGGCTTACAGGCCCTCTGCTCTCCTCTTTTTTTAGCATCACAACAAAACACTCATACAAGCATCACAAACAAATATGATTCACGTCATACTGGCCGACGGTTTTGAAGAAATTGAAGCCATCACCGTCATCGACATTCTGCGCCGCTGCAAACTCGACGTGCAGACCGTGAGCATCTCGGGCAAACGGCTCGTCACCGGCACCCACAACCTGCCTTTTATGGTCGACGCCGTTTTTCGTTTCTCCAGCATTGGCGACAGCGACTGCATCGTCTTGCCCGGTGGCATGCCGGGAGCCGAAAACTTGGCCACCTGCCACCACTTGCACCGCGCACTGCTCAAACAAGACGCGGCCAACAAACTCATCGCCGCCATCTGTGCCGCACCTATGGTGCTGGGCCGACATGGCATCTTGCGCGACCGCAAAGCCACATGCTACCCCGGCTTTGAGCACTACCTCCCCGAAGGAGCCTACACCGGCGAGGCCGTGACACAAGACACCAACATCATCACGGCTTTTGGACCCGCAGCGGCTGCCGACTTTGCCTTCGCCATTGCTCGACGGCTGGTACCCGACGAGGTGGTCGACACCGTGAGACAAGGCATGCTCTTCGCCTGACCAAGCCCTCGGCAACAGCCGGCGGCCTAAGCCCCACCATACTGTTGAAAAGCCGGCCAAAGAGCTGGTTTTTCGCGTTTATATCCACCGGCACATAGCAACAAAACCACACAGACCGTGACCGAACTGCTCGACCAAGACATCAAATACCTCAAAGGCGTGGGACCTCACCGCGCCAAACTGCTCGAGAGCGAACTGGGCGTCAAAACGCTCAGAGAATTCGTCACGACCTTTCCCTATAAATATATCGACCGCACCGAAATTCACACCGTCAATAACCTGCGCGAAGATATGCCCTACGTGCAAATCTGTGTGCACATCACCGATTTCAACACCGAAGGCTCAGGCAGCCGGCAACGCCTCAAAGCCATCGCGACAGACGGGACGGGATATGTGGAATTGGTGTGGTTTCAAGGTGCAAAATACTACGAACGACAAATCAAACTGACCGAGCGCTATCTCGTCTTTGGCAAACCGTCATGGTTTAACGGACGCATCTCGGTGGTGCATCCCGAAATCGAGGTCATCCGCCCGGACCAACCGGCAGAGGGCACGTTTGGCGGCAAACTTCAACCACACTACCACACCACCGAGCGCATGAAGCGCGCATCGCTCACCTCGAAGGTCATGACGCGCCTCATGACCGACGCTTTCGCTCTACTAAGTGGCCACGACCTCGAGACGTTGCCCGAGTATATTCGCAACGCCTATCATCTCATCGACCGCAACGAAGCCCTGCGACGCATACACTTCCCCGACTCGGCCGCCGACCTGCCCGAAGCCAGCCGGCGCCTCAAGTTTGACGAACTGTTTTACCTGCAACTCGACCTGTTGCGCTACGTCAGACGACGCAAACAACGCGACGTGGGCACGGTGTTTGCTAAAGTAGGACCGGCATTTCTGGATTTCTTCCAAAACCACCTGCCTTTCAGCCTCACCGGTGCCCAAAAACGCGTGATGCACGAAATCCGCGACGACCTGCGCACAGGGCGGCAGATGAACCGTTTGGTGCAGGGCGACGTGGGCTCGGGCAAGACGGTGGTGGCTCTGATGACCTGCCTGCTGGCCATAGACAACGGCTTTCAGGCCTGCTTGATGGCACCCACCGAAATCTTGGCCGGACAACATTTTGCCACCATCACCGGCCTGCTGCGCGACACCGGCATCGACGTGCGCCTGCTCACGGGCAGCGTCACCGGGAAAAAGCGAAAAACCATCCTCGAAGCCACTGCCGAAGGTCGCTGCCAATTGCTCGTGGGCACACATGCGCTCATCGAACCTACAGTGGTGTTTCAACGACTCGGCCTGGCCATCATCGACGAGCAACACCGATTTGGCGTGAAACAGCGCGCCATGCTCTGGGCCAAAAACACCATCCCACCCCACGTGCTCGTGATGACAGCCACGCCCATACCGCGCACACTGGCCATGACCGTGTATGGCGACCTTGACGTGTCGGTCATCGACGAACTTCCACCAGGCCGACAACCCGTCACCACCCTCCACTTCAACAGTCAAGAGGCCACACTCCACGACGGCCTGCTCCGGCAACTCAAAGAGGGCCGCCAAGTCTACGTAGTCTACCCTTTGATAGAAGAAAGCGAAAAGACTGACCTTCAAGACCTAATGACAGGATTTGAAAGTATTAGTGCAGCATTTCCTGAATACAAAGTGGGCATTATGCACGGGCGCATGTCGAGTACCGAAAAAGACGAAGCCATGGCGCGTTTCAGTTCGGGAGAGACCCAAATACTCGTAGCCACAACGGTGATTGAGGTGGGCGTCAACGTGCCCAACGCTACAGTGATGGTGATTGAAAATGCCGACCGTTTCGGGCTTTCGCAACTCCATCAGCTCAGAGGCCGCGTGGGTCGCGGGGCAGACAAGAGCTACTGTATCCTCATCACCCACAACCGACTCTCAGACCACACCTTGCGACGCATGGAAATTATGACAGAGACTTGCGACGGCTTTCGTATTGCCGAAGAAGACCTCCGCCTGCGCGGTTCGGGCGACCTGCAAGGCACCGCCCAAAGCGGAATGCCACTCGACCTGAACATCGCCGACATCGTGCGCGACGCCGAACTCATGGCCGTGTGTCGCGAGGCGGCTATGCACGTGGTCGAGACCGACCCCGACGACAGTCTGCCACAAAACGACATCATCCGCCGACAACTCAAAATTATGACCCACCGCGAAGACTTTTCGGGCATATCTTGACCGAAAAACACATTTTTAACCCAAAACCGAACGCAATAGGGCAAAAATATGTACATTTGAGGCGTGGCCCGTTTTCAGTCGGACAAAACCGCGCCACTCCCCCACCCGACACCACATAATCTAAAACTGCCTCAATATGTTAACCGCACAAGACAAGGCCTTACTTGAGAAAAAAGGCATCTCTGAAGAACAACTGCTCTCACAACTCAACCAGTTCAAAACAGGCTTCCCTTTTTTGCGTCTCGCCGGCGCCGCCAGTGTCGAAAAAGGCATCAAGCAACCCACCGACGATGAGCGTCGCGCCGCACTGGCCGACTGGGACCGCTACACCGCCGAGGGGCACACCGTGGTGAAGTTTGTGCCGGCCTCTGGTGCTGCCAGCCGTATGTTTAAAGACCTCTTCGCCTATCTCGACCAAGCCCCCGAGGCTGAGCCTTCTGATTTTGTGAAGAAATTCTTGGGCCACGTGGCCGATGCCGCCTTCTATCCCGACCTCAACGCCACCTGCAAAACACTGCACGGCAAAGACATCGCTGCACTGCTGGCCGAAGGACGCGGCCAAGACGTGGTGGCAGCTTTGCTGAAAAACGAAGGACTCGGCTACGGGCAGAAGCCAAAGGGTGTACTTAAATTCCACAAATATCCCGAAGGCAACCGCACTCCCGTGGAAGAACATCTCGTCGAAGGTGCCTTGTATGCCAAAGATCAAGATGGCAATGTCAACGTGCATTTCACCGTCTCGGCCGAACACACTGACCTTTTCGCCAAACTTGTGGAGGAGAAAAAAGCTGCTCTCGAGCAGCAATTCGGCGCCAAGTTCCACGTGAGCTATTCCGTGCAGAAACCCTCGACCGACACCGTGGCAGCCAATCCAGACGGCACACCCTTCCGCAACGCCGACGGTTCGCTGCTCTTCCGCCCCGGCGGTCACGGCGCGCTGATTGAAAATCTTGGCGACATCGATGCAGATGTGGTTTTCGTCAAAAACATCGACAACGTCGTGCCCGACAGCCTCAAAGACGAGACTGTTGAAAACAAAAAACTACTGGCCGGCCTGCTCGTGGAGACCCAAGCCAAAATCTTCGGCTATCTCAAACAACTCGACGAGGGACGCTACACCATGGACCAGCTCCGCGAGATGCTGCAATTCGTGCAAAAGACCCTCTGCTGCAAAAATCCCGAGACCAAAATGCTCGAAGACACCGAAATGGCCATCTACCTGCGTAGCAAACTCAATCGACCCATTCGCGTCTGTGGTATGGTGCGCAATGTGGGTGAAGCCGGCGGCGGTCCGTTCCTGGCCTATAATGCCGACGGCACCATCTCGCCCCAAATTCTCGAAAGCACACAGATAGACGTGGCCGATCCCGAAAAGAAAGCCATGTTTGAGCAGGGCACACACTTCAACCCCGTTGACCTCGTCATCGCCACCAAAGACTACAAAGGACAACGCTTTGACCTCAAGAAGTTTGTTGACCCCCAAACGGGCTTCATCTCATCTAAGAGCAAAGACGGCAAACCGCTCAAAGCGCTCGAACTGCCCGGCCTGTGGAACGGTGCGATGTCTGACTGGAACACCATATTCGTGGAAGTGCCCCTCGCCACGTTCAACCCCGTGAAAACCGTCAACGACCTTTTCCGTGAGCAACACCAGTCATAAACTATCTGACGAATAAACTTTTTTGTACATAAACCTCGTCCCTGCTCCACCCGCACCCTCCGGAGAAACGGAGTATGCAGCACGGAGCAGGGATTTTTTTGAACCAACACACAGACATGACCAACGACACGATTTGTGCCATCTGCACGCCCGCCGGCGGAGCACTCGGCATTTTGAGAGTCTCAGGCCCCGAAGCCATAGCCATCACCGACCGCCTTTTCACCCCTGTGGCCGGACGGCCGCTGACGGCACGCAAAGCCTCAACCCTCTCTTTCGGCACCATTCACACCCCCGAAGGCGAAGACATCGACGAGGTGGTGGTGAGCCTCTATCGCGCACCACACTCCTACACCGGCGAAGACACCACAGAGATTTCGTGTCATGGTTCGGCCTATGTGATGCAGGCCATCCTCCACGCCTTGATTGACGCAGGATGCCGCACAGCCGAACCGGGAGAATACACCCGACGTGCCTTCACAGCCGGTAAACTCGACTTGGCACAAGCCGAAGCCGTGGCCGACCTCATCGCCTCAAACACGGCAGCCTCCCACCGCATAGCCCTCGGACAGCTCAAAGGCCAAGTGAGCAACCGCCTTAACACGCTTCGCCAACAGTTGCTCCACATCACCACCTTGCTTGAACTCGAACTGGATTTCTCAGACCACGAAGACCTCGAATTTGCCGACCGCAGCGAGTTGGAGGCACTGGTCGACGAGGCTGCCGCCCACACGCAAGCGCTGGCCGACACTTTCCGACTGGGCCAAGCACTTAAAGAAGGTGTCCCGGTGGTGTTGGCCGGTCAGACCAATGCCGGAAAGTCCACGCTGCTCAACGCCCTCTGCGGCGAAGAACGCGCCATTGTCAGCGACGTGCACGGCACCACCCGCGACAGCATCGAGGTGGTCGCCCACATAGACGGCGTAGCTTATCGGCTTATCGACACAGCCGGACTGCGACAGACTGAAGACCCCGTAGAGCAAATCGGCATTGCTCGCACCATGAGCCACATGTCGAGAGCCGACATCGTTTTGTGGGTGGTAGACGCCGCCCACATTCCCGCCGACTTCGCTGCCATGGCCCGCCGCATTCATTCGTCTATGCCCGAAGGCTCCACCCTCTTCGTCGTTTTCAACAAGACCGACCTCCTCTCTGCACCCGACACCGTCGCTCAAGCTGCCACCACGTTGACACAGACGCTACCCGCTCTGCGTCACGTTGCCATCTCGGCCCATTCTACTGCCGACATCTTCCGTCTGCGCTCAGCCTTGGCCTCACTCTTGCCGTCTCCCCCCACGGGAATGCCCATCATCAGCAACGCCCGCCACTACGAGGCCCTCACCGCCGCCCATGCCGATCTCATCCGCGTATCCGAAGGGCTCACGGTCGGCCTCCCCGGCGACTTGGTGAGTGAAGACCTCCGCCAATGCCTTCACCACCTCGCCGACATCGTGGGCGAAGTCACCTCCACCGAGGTGCTCCACTCCGTTTTTATGAATTTTTGCGTGGGAAAGTAGAAAATGTTAATTAGAAGACATCTCCCCAATGGAAGGTCAAATCATGGAAAAACAGCAAAACCGCTGATATTCAAAGGGTTAATAGGGAAGTGCAGAGAGTGTGACCAACGGCTCAATTACCGACCGTTATACACTATATTCACTGATAGTCATAGTGTTACACGCTCTGTATTGGAAAGTAGGACGTGAAAACAAGAGAAAACAAATAGGAACACTACAGCATATTGCGTTGAGAATCAGCGATTTGCAGAAGCAAAAACCACTGTTTTAAACAACGGCTCAAACTCTGTTCCTGCATTGTGTTCATATCTGATTATCAGTGTGTTAGATGCTCTGCATCGGCAAATGTATCGCTGAGGAGTTCCGCAAGAAAGGGGCTTCGGTGGCAGTCATTGATATGCGAGAGGGAGACCATTTCGTTGGAGACATCTCCAAGAAGGAGGTGTTGGAAGCCTTTGCCGATGAAATAATCGGCAAATACGGTAAGGTGGATTATATCATCAATAATGCCCTTCCTCTGATGAAGGGGCTGGATGTATGTACGTGGGAGGAGTTTCAGTATGCCTTGACAGTCGGGATTACTGCACCTTTCTATCTTGTCAAGCTGCTTGCTCCGTATCTTGCTGAGGGAGCATCAATAGTAAACATATCATCCTCGCGCGACCGCATGAGTCAGCCGCAGACAGAGAGCTACACTGCTGCTAAGGGAGGTATTGCTGCCCTCACCCACGCCCTTGCCGTCACACTTCGTGGCAAGGCAAGGGTCAACTCCATTTCTCCTGGATGGATAGACACGGACTTTAAGGAATACGAAGGTGCAGATGCGGTGCAGCAGCCGGCAGGACGTGTTGGCAACCCGATGGACATCGCCAATATGGTGCTATTCCTCTGCTCCAACAAGGCAGGATTCATCACAGGCGAGAACATCTGTATCGACGGTGGCATGACCCGGCAGATGATTTACCATGGCGATCATGGTTGGACATTAACCGAGATGCAATAATGAAAATCAAAATATAGGAAGACAATGAAGAAGATACTTTTTATCATCGGTTCCTTACGCAAGGAATCGTTCAACAAGAAGCTCGCTGAAGAGGTTGAGCAGATGCTTGTCGGGCGTGCGACGGTGGAATTTCTTGACTATTCGGATGTGCCGCTGATGAATCAGGACATCGAGTTTCCTGCGCCCGAAGCAGTCAAGAGAGTGAGGGAAAAAGTAGCAGAGGCGGATGCACTCTGGATATTCACGCCTGAATACAATTACAGTTATCCAGGTCATTTGAAGAATCTCATCGACTGGCTGTCACGTCCGCTCGTGGCAGGTGACCGTCAGACTCCGCTTGCCATTAACGGAAAGAAGGTGGCGCTGAGCGGTGCTGGTGGCGCATCGGCAACAGCCAAATGCCGTGAGAAACTGACCGAACTGCTCACGCTGCCGTTTATCCGTGCAGAAGTGATGACAGAACCTCAGACGGGCATCCAACTGAATATGGAGGCTTGGACGGAAGGGCGCATGATGCTGACCGAAGCACAGAGGTCTAGCTTGAAACGGCAGGTGGATGCATTCATAGACTATATTAGCGATTTACACATTACAAAGAAAGAGACAACGAATATTTCTGACTTATTTCAAGTACTGGACTTACTCGATAACATGAAAATCCAGTATTGGTTAGATGGTGGGTGGGGTGTAGATGCTTTGTATGGCAAGCAGACCCGGACGCATCGGGATATTGACATTGATTTCGATGCCCAATATCATGATGAACTTTTAACACTTTTGCAAAAAAAAGGTTATTTGATTGAGACGGACTGCTATCCAAACAGAATAGAACTTCATAGTGAAAAATTGGGGTATATCGATATCCATCCATTTGTATTGAATAGCGATGGAACTTCCAAACAAGCTGACTTGAATGGGGGATGGTATGAATTCCAGCCTGATTTCTTTGGTACGGCTGTACTTGAGGGAAGAACTATTCCATGTATATCATTAAAAGCTCAGAAGGTCTTTCATACTGGATATGAGCTTCGTGATAAAGATATACATGACCTTGCTATACTTGAACGAATATAATGTGAACATGAATAAAAGAGAATAC
>JAHAWW010000078.1 GCA_018383375.1 Prevotellamassilia sp.
TGTCGGCTCGTCACATCCTGGGGCTGGAGAAGGTCCCAAGGGTTGGGCTGTTCGCCCATTAAAGTGGCACGCGAGCTGGGTTCAGAACGTCGTGAGACAGTTCGGTCTCTATCTATCGCGGGCGCAGGAAATTTGCGCGGCTCTGACACTAGTACGAGAGGACCGTGTCGGACTGACCTCTGGTTTTCCGGTTGTGCCGCCAGGTGCACCGCCGGGTATCTAAGTCGGGATCGGATAAGCGCTGAATGCATCTAAGCGCGAAGCCGGCCGCAAGATTAGATTTCCTTTGAGGGTCGTCAAAGACGATGACGTTGATAGGGGGCAGGTGTATAGGCAGTGATGTCACAGCCGAGCCCTACTAATTGCCCGAAACTTTCGTATTGTTAAGCTGTATTATCCTGACGTATTCAAAGTCTTAAAATGAGACAGTTTTTATAGTTCTTCATGTGTGAGTATTGTCAATCGTTATCGCGGTGGTTATAGCTCCGGGGTTCCACCTCTTCCCATCCCGAACAGAGAAGTTAAGCCCGGACGCGCCGATGGTACTGCGCAAGCGGGAGAGTAGGTCGCCGCCGCCCCTTTTAAAGAAGAGAACCTCTGATTGTCGAATGACTTTCAGAGGTTTCTTTTTTAATTATGTTAGATATTTATATCGTTAATGACGTTACCTTTTATCGTAGGCTGTTTCTGAGGTCAAGCCAGTAGTCTTTTGATTGCAGCGCTTGGGGTCTTATACCGGTGTGTATTGTGGCGGTCGTTTACTGTGCTTACCTGCCAGGGCAAGCGTCATTATACTCACTTTGACGCCATTTGCATGCTTGAGCGCATTGATGCACGCCAAGAGCGTTGAGTTGGTAGTGATGACATCATCTACGAGCAGGACGTGTTGGCCGGCAATTCTTGTGGTGTCTTTTAGTTCAAACGCTCCTTCCATATTCTCTTGTCGTTCTTCTTTGGTGAGTTTAGTTTGTGTCGGTGTGTCTTTGATGCGAATGAGCGCTTGTGTTTCCACTCGGATGCCTGTGATTTCTGATATTCCCTGCGCTATGCGCTCACTTTGGTTGTAGTGTCGGCTCTTGAGTTTTTTATAGTAAAGCGGCACGGGCACAATGGCGTCTATTGTGTTGAAGAAGTCTGTCTCTTCGAGGTCTTTGGCCATAATGCGGCCGAATTGGACACCGATGTCATCGTGGCCGTTGTATTTGAGTTCGTGTAGCAACACACGACTGGGGTCGTCTATGTCGTAATACATCAAAGCGTTGGCCTGTTCAATCTCTGTGACGCCCCAAAATAGTCGTTCCATCGTGTTGCCTTTCTTGCCTTTGAAATGGGTGAATGGCAAGTTTGTGAAGCAGACGCCGCAAATATTGTCGGTGTCGCTATTGAGTTTGCGTCCGCAGATGCAGCATTGTCTTGGAAAAAGCACATCGGCCACCTCTTTGAAAAGGCGGCCGATGCGATAGGAAAATGTCTTTTTATAAGGTCTCATTAGAGGCGATTATCAGGACCGTCGGGGAAAATGACTTTGGGCTTGAATGTTTGTGCCTCTTCGGGTGTCATTTGGGCGAAACTCATAATGATGATTTCGTCGCCCACTTGAAATTTTCTGGCTGCGGCACCGTTGAGACAGATACAGCCTGAGCCTTCATTCCCGGTAATCACATAGGTTTCGATGCGTTCACCGTTGTTGTTGTTGACCACGTGTACGTGTTCACCCTCTACCAGTCCGGCGGCCTTCATCAGTCCTTCGTCTATCGTGATGCTGCCCATATAGTGCAGATTGGCTTCGGTGACGGTGGCGCAGTGAATTTTTGATTTTAATATGCTGAGATACATTGTCGTTCGGTTTTATCCGCGATATTTCATATTGTCGATGAGTCTGACGGGGCGGCTGCCGCAATACACCGTGATGCACCCCACCACGTAGTTGGTGTCTTTCCAGGTTGCGACGGGTTGCAGTGTGATGCCGTCTACGATTTGGAAATACTCCACTTCGAGTCCGTCAATGGCGTTAAGCTGGTTCACGACCATATCGTGCGTTTCGTTGACGCTGTGGTTTTGTGAGAAATCCACGCTCTCTTTGAGTGTGCGTGAGATGTTGACGGCTGTGTTCTTTTCGTCTTCGGTGAGCAGGGTGTTACGGCTACTCAGTGCCAGTCCGCTCTCTTCGCGCACGATGGGGCAGGGACAGATTTCCACATTGATGCCGAGGCTTTTGACCATGGCTCTGACCACGGCGATTTGCTGAAAGTCTTTTTCGCCAAAATATGCACGCAGCGGCTTGACCATATAGAAGAGTTTGCTCACAATCTGGCACACGCCGTTGAAGTGGCCCGGCCGGCGTTCACCTTCCATCACGGTGTCAATGGGCGGAAAGCTGAAACTCCTTGTGTCAGGTTCGGGATAAACCTCTTCGACTGTTGGGGCAAACACGATGTCGGCGCCCAGGCTTTCCAGCAGTTGGCAGTCGGCCTCGAGGGTTCGGGGATAGTTGGCCAGGTCTGTTTTGTCGTTGAATTGTGTGGGGTTGACAAAGACGCTGACCACGGTGATATCGTTTTCTTTGACGCTGCGGCTCACCAGCGAAGCGTGTCCGGCGTGCAAGGCACCCATGGTGGGTACGAGGCCGATGGCTTGGTGTTTTTGACGGGCTGCGTCGAGGATTAGTTCGAGTTGTTTGACTGTGTAGACTGTCGTCATAATGTCGTTTTTTTATTTCAGCCTGCAAAGTAACAGAATTCTTGTCACATAGAGGCCTCCGTTGCGCCATTAAACGCCTTTTTTTAACACACCATCTCTTTTGCCGTGCATTTTGGCCTATGCTCTTGGCAAATAGGGCTGTCGGTCGTTGGTTTTGTGTTATTTCTCTTCGTTGGGTTGTTTGTGCTGGATATTACCTTCGGCGAGTCTGAAAAGCGGTATGTCTTCAAACTGGTCGTTGAAGATGTTGCGTCGTTTCCTGCAGAACGTTTCCCATTGGTCTTGTCTGTTTTCCATCACGTCGTCGCCTTGGCGGTCGAGAGCCGAGAGCACTTTAGCGGCCGTCAGTTTGTGTATGTCGAGAGCTGGCAGATAGGTGTCGGGTTCGTCTTTTTTGCTGCCGTCCACCTTCATCACGATGCCCGCTTTGGCCAGTTCATACATGGCGTCGGTCACCACTCTGAGGTGCACCTGTTCGGCGGCGGCCAATTGCTCAAGGTTCATGGGCGCTTGGGCTTGGGCAAAGCGTTTACAGATGTGCCCCACGAGTCTGACGCAGAGACAGTCGCGGTCGAGGTGGCTCATGTTGACATCGTCTTTGCCGTGGTAGAAGCTGCCGAGGTTTTGGTCGGCATAGCTCAGTGCGCCTCCAAAGAGAATGACGGTCCAGCTCACTTGGCACATCAGCATAAAGAGCGGCAGGGCGGCAAACGAGCCATAGATGGCGTTGTAGCTGGTGAGCCACACTTGAGAGTGAATATAAAAGAACTGCAAAACCTGGAAGACGATGCCGATGGGAATGCCGGCAGTCAGTGCCGAGCGCCAACGCACGCGTGTGTTGGGCATAAACACATAGAGTATGGTGAAAAACAGGCAGCTCAGCAGGTAGGGCACAATCTGAATGACGAAAATGACCGCCGGTCTGAGGATGAAGAAGTCGGGCACGGCCGAGTTGGCCGTGGAGTACAAAAATCCCATCAAGCCGCTTGAGGCCAACAAGAAGAAGGGCAGCATAATAAACACTGCGGCATAGTCGGCAAACATTCGTGTGGGCGGACGTTGTTGGCGCACCTGCCACAGGCTGTTGAAGGCTCCCTCGACCGAATGAGTCAGTTTGAAGACCGTCCAAACCAGCAACACCAATCCGAAGCCCAAGAACACTCCGCCGCGGGCGTGTCCCAGATAGTTTTGAACGAAGTCGGCCAGAGTCTCTGCTGCCTCAGGTTTGCCGGCAATGTTGTTTCTCACCCAGTCTTCGGCATACTCAGCAAAGCCAAACCCTTTGGCGATGGCGAAAATCACGGCCAGTAGCGGCACCACGGCCAGCAGGGTGGAGTAGGTGAGAGCCGCGGCGCGGTAGGTCATTCCTTCGCGTGAAAACAGTTTATAGGCCACCAGCAGTCGGCGGGTGCAGGCCGTGACCACGAAGAGCAGCCGGCTTGTCGGTGTCTCCCAAAGTCCGCGGCGCAAGAAGCGCATGAGCAGAGCGATGTATATCTTTGTTTTCCTAACTAACGACATGGCGGGAAAGGATTATCGAAGTTTTCTATCTTATGCAAAGATAGTGCAAGGTGAATGCAGAGCAACGTAAAATGCTTGTCGTTTTATAGTTGCTATGCTGAACCGTAGCCTATCTTATGCAAAGATTGTGCAAGGCGAATGCAGAGCAACGGGAAAAACGCAGCTTTTTACAGGTGCTATGCTGAGCCGTAGCCTATCTTATGCAAAGATACTATGCTTAATCCTGATTTAACAAATCTTGAGGACAAAAAAGCGATGCGTCGGACAACAGTTTACAATCGGCAATGCCTCTCCCCGCCATCTTTTTGTCTCTTTTCGCCACCCGTTTTGTTGTTATCTTTGAGGTGAGAAATAAGAAGAGGCCCCTTTGAGAGCCTCTTTTGTTGTGTTTCAAAGACTTACGTCAATAAAGACAGTTTTTTCTATCCCTATTTCGGTGAAAATTGTCCTTATTCCCGCTTCTCAAATCCTTATTTTGTGCTTCGGCAAGCCGTTTTGGCCACCTGTCGCGGCACTTTTTCGTCGGTTGGAGAAAAGGCATCAAAATAATTAGCGCAATTCTGTCACACATCAGCCCTATGTTTAAACAAATGTCGAGGCATATTCCTCGCCATCTGCTGCACCTGTTCCACCCTTTCGGCCGGGCAGTATGCCGTTACAGACAAATAATGCGTATTTTTGCAGGCGTTATGTCCACGATGTC
>JAHAWW010000080.1 GCA_018383375.1 Prevotellamassilia sp.
TTGCTCTTTGGCGCGGTCGGTATAAAAGAGCTGTGCCGTGTGATGAAAGACGTCGCCCATGCGTTGCGGTTCGATGATGTTGGCCTCGGGGTCGGGCGTACGCAGTCGGGCCACATATTGATAGAAAAAAGCCACGCCGCAGCGCAGGTAGGTGTTGATGGCCGACGGCGATAGATGGGTGATGCGTTCGCGCAGGTCGGTTGGTTTCTCGATGGCTAGTGGCATCGCTTCAGCCGCCCCGGCGTTTTGGCCGATGGCGTGGAAGGCCACCGGTGTGTGTCCTTCGACGAGCCACGAGGTGAGCAGTCGCGACATTTCGCCGGTGCCCGATGGCGACGCGGTGTTGTTGTAGACGAGTGTGGCGTGGTCCACGCGTTGCATCAGACGGAAGAAATAATAGGCGTAGACGGCGATTTGCCGTGAGCGGAGTGTCAGTCCGTATTCGCGGCGTATGGCGTAGGGGATGAACGAGTTCTCGCGCGGCACCTGGGGCAGTATGCCTTCCGAGCATGAGAGCATCAACACCCGTTCAAAGTCGAGACAGCGCGTTTCGAGCAGACCCAACACTTGCAGACCCACGGCCGGTTCGCCGTGGAAAGGCACGCTCACGCTGCGCAACACGCGGGTGAGCAAGCGTCCGAGTTCGCTCATACCAATGTTGAGCCAGCCCTCTTCGGCCAGTCGGGCAAAGCGCAGCAACACGCCATGTGCTCTGAAATAGGCTTCGGCTTCGAGGGCCTGTTCGGCGTTTTGTGGCACAAACTCCGTCGACAGACTTTGTGCGTTGTCAGCGCCATCGTTGTCGTTTTCGGTGGCGAGCAGGCCTATGGTCATCAAGGCGTGGTCGCGCAGTGTCTTGGCTGCAGTTTGAAGGGTTTCGGCGAGTGAGCCTTGCCCTTTTTGCGCTCTTTCGGTCAGCCGCATCGTGTCGCGGTAGGCGCGTGTGTGGTGCAGTGGAAAACCCTTCGATATATTCGCCTCGCCCACCTCGGCCGGCAGGGTGTGGAGCAGGGGGAGCAGCAGGCGGTCGTCACACACCACGATGGCTGTCTTTCGCGGTTCGGCCGTGAGGTTCTCGCTCACCCACGCGCTTGCAAAACGTGCCTGAGCACTATCGGTTGGTGAGGCCACATAGTGGATGTCTTTTTCACTTGAAAGCCCGTTGAAGTGTCGGCTGTCGAGTTCACCGGGGAAGCGTTGCAGATTGTCGCGCAAGAAAAGTCCGGCCTCGTGCAGGCCTTTGTCTTTGACATAAAACGTGTCGTAGTCCCAATAAAACCAAGCCTTGTCTTGGGCTTTGATATGTGTGAAAAGGTCGCGTTCCACGCGGTCGAGCACGTTGAAGCCAATAAATGCAAAATGGTCGTAGCGGTCGGGCAGTTCCACCTCGCCAGTCTCAAGCCTTTCGATGGCTCGGCGGCGTGCTGCGCCTTCGTAGGCCAGTCCGTCGGCCGCCAAATTTTCTCGCAGTTTTTCGTAGAGTGGGTGAAGGGCGTTCCAGATTTTGAGGAAACGCTCTTTCACCTCGCTTTGACTGAGCGGCGAAAAGTCTGCAAAAAACGATTTCAACACCCGCTCTTGTTCGTCGTCAAGATAGCCCATAGTGTCGAGAGCCTTGATGTCGGCCAGATTACGGAAGAGGCGTTTGGCGTCGGCGCGGTTTTTGTCGACGTCGTCAAAATCGGCCAGCAACCGTTCTCCCCAGCCGAAAAAATGGTCGAGCGTTTCGGTCGACTCTGTTTCTTCCACAAAAAGCCGGTAGAGTCGACAGACGGTCTCTATGGGGTCGGCCACGCGGAGGTCTGTGAGGCTGCTGAAGAGACTGCTGATGGTCAAGGTGTCGGGTGCCCATATCACCCGTGTGCCTTGTCGTTCGGCCAGTGAGAGAAGATGGTCGCCAAAAAACAGGTCGGCGCGTTTGCCGGGAAAGACCACGGCGGTGCGACGAAAGTCACCGCCGGTTTTTACCAACAGGTCTTGGGCTACGAGTTGCAAGAAGGGGGTGTGCATAAGTTTTGGAG
>JAHAWW010000081.1 GCA_018383375.1 Prevotellamassilia sp.
AGTCAGCATAGACCGCCTGGCCGCCCTGGTCAAAGAGGCCCAAACCTTGATTGCCTTCTGCCAAAGCAGACTTGAGGCTGTAGAAAACGACATCAAAACCACACTCGAAGATGGGAAAGAATAAACTGGCCAAATTTGCCGAGATGGCGGTCAATCCGTTGGTTGTTGAAGGTGGCGGCATTGCCACCAACGACACCCTCGCCACCCTTCGTGGCCGCTGGCGTCAAGATTTCTTCAAAAACGACAATCCCATCGTCTTAGAGTTGGGATGTGGGCGCGGCGAATACACCGTGGGGCTGGGCCGTCTCTTCCCCGAAATCAACTTCATCGGCGTCGACATCAAGGGCGCTCGTATGTGGACGGGAGCCACAGAAGCCTTAAACACAGGAATGACCAACGTGGGCTTTTTGCGCACCCACATTGAGTTTATCGACCGTTTTTTTGCGCAGAATGAGGTGGCTGAGATATGGCTCACCTTCTCAGACCCCCAGATGAAGAAAGCCACCAAACGGCTCACGTCGACAGGGTTTCTCGCCCGCTATCGCCGCTTTATGGTGGACGGCGGCCTCATCCATCTCAAAACCGACAGCCGGTTTCTCTACACCTATACACGCTATGTCACAGAGAGTTGCCATCTGCCCGTGCTGTTCGACACCGCCGACCTCTACCACACGCTCGAGGCCGAAACCGACGAAAGCGTACACCGCATTTTGGCCATCCGCACCTATTATGAACAACAGTGGATTGACCGCGGATTGACCATCAAATACCTCAAGTTTGCACTGCCCCAAAAGGGCGACCTCATCGAGCCGGACGTGGAAATCGAGCTCGACAGCTATCGCAGCTACAACCGCTCAAAACGCTCGGGACTGGAGAAGGCAAAATAAAAGGCCGAGACAGCAGACGGGCAGAAGTGGAAGAGACGGAAGAAAAAGCGAGTGGCATCTCTTTCTCATATCGCTCATTCTCACTAACTTCGCCCATAGTTACTCACACTTTTTTAACTTTCCGCACTATGCGCTACTATTATGTCGATGCCGCAGGACGGCAGCAAGGCCCTGTCGAGGCTCACGAACTCGCCAGGAATGGGGTGACCGAAAACACCTATGTTTATTGTGAAGGCATGACCAACTGGACGCTTGCTTCCGGTGTACCCGATGTGATGTGCCACCTCGCTCCGGCCGGTCCGGCCGTGCCGCCACCGCCTCAGCCCGAGGTTGAAGATTGGCCTCAAAGCTATCTGGCGCGCTCCATCGTGGGCCTCTGTCTGAGCATCATCCCCGTCTATTTCATCGGTCTCACAGTGGCCATGCCTTTTGGCGTATTGGGCATCGTGTTCAGCATTCTGACCCGCTCAAAACGCAACGCCGGACAAATGGAACTGGCTCAGCGGTTTTCGAGTAAGGCCCGTGGTTTCTCCCTCACCGTGCTCATTATGGGCATCATCTGCTGGGCCTTCTTCTTGTTCCTGCTCATGCTTGTGGCTGCAGGCGAGGATGTTTTCTAACGCTATTGATTTCAGACGCTTTTGACTCTTAAAACAAAACATTTATGCCCTATTATTTTGTCAATGGTTCCAACCGGCAGGAAGGCCCCATCGAGGTGTCCGAATTTTCTGCCCACGGCATCACGGCCGAAACGCTCGTATGGCGCGAAGGCCTCAAAGAATGGACCGCAGCCGGCAATGTGGAAGAACTCCGTGGGCTGTGGGAGGAAAACCCCAACGCCACCGGGCAACCGACTGCTGAAGAGACACCCGAGACCGCCGCGGTTGAAGGCAGTTACGACACAGAGGCACCCAAGAACCACATCCCCACAGGCATCTGGGCATTAGTGATTTGCCTGCTCATCCAAACGCCCATTTTCTTCACCGGTTCGCTCGAAGCCTTACATAGAGCCTCAAGTTGGGCCACACTGTTTTATATCCTCGCTTTGGTCACCGTCCACCCCATCGTGGTCTTCTGCATCATCAACAATGCCAAAGCCTACCACACATGGCGCCGTGGCGGCGACCCCGATTTGGTGGAATACCTCAGCAACCGCGCTTGGACACTGGGCACCACGGCGCTCGGATTGGCCATCGTGCTCGCCATCCTGTCGTTTGTCGTCTGCTTGTCGATTTAGCTAAAAACCAAAAGACAAAGCGTTGACACAACCGCCCTTCACGCTTAGACTTTTTGTCTTTTCTTAAAACGCTGATACACCACATAAAAACTTCATATGGGACTTATCGAATTCAACAAACTACCCATCAACACCCTCGTGGGGGCCGACCGAAAAACCTTCAAGGCACTCACCGCCGACCGTGTGGTCGACAAACCCTGGAAGGGGAAATACCGCCTGACCAAGGCTGTGGAAATATTGTTAGCCTCTCTGGCTCCCATTCAAGAGCGCAGATACCGCAAACGCTTGGCCGACAAACCGCTCGAGCACGCTCCGGTCTTCATACTGGGTCATTGGCGCTCGGGCACCACGTTTGTCCACAACGTGCTCTCTTGCGACAAACACTTTGGCTACAACACCACCTATCAGACCGTTTTCCCACATCTGATGATGTTTGGCCAACCGTTTTTCAAAAAGACCATGTCGTGGCTCATGCCCGACCATCGCCCCACAGACAATATGGAGTTGGCCGTCGACCTGCCGCAAGAAGAAGAGTTTGCCCTGGCCAATATGTGCCCCTACACCTACTACAACTTCTGGTTTTATCCCAAATACCAGATGGAATATTGCGATAAATACATGCTCTTCGACGACATTGCGCCCGAAGAACTTGCCGTGTGGGAAGAGACTTTCAAGAAACTCATCAAAATCTCGCTTTGGAACACGGGCGGCACACAGTTTCTCTCCAAAAACCCACCCCACACCGGACGCGTGGCAGAGCTGGTCAAGATGTTCCCCGACGCCAAGTTTATCTATCTCATGCGCAATCCCTACACGGTGTTTGAGTCGACACGGTCATTCTTCACCAACACCATCCAACCCCTCAAACTCCAGGAGTTTAGCGACGAAGAGATAGAAGCCAACATCCTCAAGGTCTACCCCAAGCTCTATCACAAATACGAGCACGACAAGCACCTCATCCCTGCGGGCAACCTCATCGAGGTGAAGTTTGAAGATTTTGAGGCCGACGCCTTCGGCATGACCAAAGAAATCTACGACACACTCTCTCTGCCGGGATGGGACGAAGCCCGAACGGCCATTGAGCAATATGTGGGTGCCAAACGCGGATACAAGAAAAACAAATACGACTATGCTGCCCGTACGCGCGAACTCGTGGAGCAGCACTGGGGTTTTGCCCTCAAAGACTGGGGATATGAGCTCTGAAAACGCTCACTCACCCACCATCATTCGCGCCGGCGTGGCTGATATTCCTCAAATCAGAGCCATGGCCGGCGTGGCCTTTCCGGCCACCTATGCCGCCATCATCACGCCCGAGCAAATGGCGTATATGATGCAGATGATGTATGCCGAGGAGGTGTTGCGCCGCGAAATGACGGAGCTGGACATCGCTTGGTTCATCGCCCTGCAGGCCGACGGTGTGCCGTCGGGATTTGTCTCCATCGGCCGCGACGACTCCCACATAGCCACGGCCGCTCCCGGCGCGCCGACAGCCGGAGGCGGAGCAGCCCAAGCGGATTTTGCCACAGACATTCCCCTTTTTCATCTTCACAAAATCTATGTGCTCCCCGCCTTTCAAAGACAGGGTCTGGGTCGTCTGCTGTTCCACACCGCCACAGCCTATGCCAAGAGCGAGGCCGGCGGACGCTGTCGCATTGAGCTCAATGTCAACCGCCAGAACAAGGCGCTCGACTTTTACCGCCGTGAGGGGATGCAAATAGCCCGAACAGGCGACTTCCCCATCGGCGGAGGCTTTTATATGAACGACTACATCATGGCCATTGAATTGTAACGAAAGAAGGGAGGACCGTTTCCTCCCTTCCTTATTTAGAAGTGCTATGCTTTTGATGTTGTCTGACACAAATGCTGGGGCTGCCGCCGACAATCTGCCTTTCAGTGCTCATAGGCGCGGACGGGGAAATCGAAATAAGTGTCGGGATAGGGCTCGCCGTGGAGAGTGAAATGCCACCACTCGCTGTCGAGCGGGTCGAAACCGTGGCTGAGCATGGCCTGCCGCAGGAGATCGCGATTGGCACGTTGCTGCGGCGTTATGCCGGAATAGTCCGGATGAGAAAGTTCGCCAAACCAGTCAAAAGTGCCGCCCATATCCACCTCGCGACCGCTGTCAGCGTGCACCAGCGTGAGGTCGACCGTGGAGCCACGGCTGTGACCGCTGCGCGCAAAGATATAGCCTTCGTCAAAAAGACGGCTCTTGTCCACCTCGGGATAGAAGGGCCGGCGCATGAGTGTGTCGGCCACATCTTCGGCCCAACGCACAAAATGGTTGACGGCACGCTGCGGCCGGTAGGCATCGTAGACTTTGAGACGATAGCCACAGGCCTTGAGGTGGTCGTTCACGGCTTTCAGGCTGACGGCCGCCTCACGCGTCATGATGGCCACGGGGGCTTCGTAGCCGTCCACGCGGGTGCCGACAAAATTGTAGGTGGAGTGGTAACGGATTTCCTGGATGATATCGGGGACAACGTCTGAGAGGATAACAAAACCGGGCGGCATAGTGTCGGCCATCAGGGCGCCCTGGGCCGGCGCTTTGACGTGTGGCATAAGAACACCTAACGCCAGAAACAAGATGAGACGGGTGATTAAGGCTTTCATTTTTTTGAGGTGTATTGTCGGGGATGTAAAAGTGTATGGCTGAGTTTTTATAATTGCTCTATCTTTATCCAGTCGCTACTCACGGCGTAGATGGTCCAGGAAGAGACGGAAGAGGTGGAGAGTTTGGCGGCGATGTTTTTGCGGTGGGAGATGAC
>JAHAWW010000082.1 GCA_018383375.1 Prevotellamassilia sp.
ACAAAAACGCCCAGGATGAGTAGCACGACAATGCCCACAACGGCATAGGGCAAGGCTATGTTGCCACTGCCCAAAACACAAAGACCGCCCACCACCGGACCAATAATCCAGCCCAAACCGTTAAACGACTGGGCAATGTTGATGCGGCGCTCGGCCCATTTGTCGTCGCCAAGCACGGTGACGTAGGGGTTGGCGGCTGTTTCAAGACAGGTCAGACCACAACCGATGACAAAAAGCGAAAGCAGAAAAAATTCAAACGAACCTATCTGGCTACCGGGCACAAACATCAAAGCACCAATGCCATAAAGTCCCAATCCGGCACATACGCCGGCGCGATAGCCCCAGCGCCTAATTATCAAACCGGCAGGCAGGGCCATAAGGAAATAACCACCATAGACCATCGCCTGAACAAGGGCCGAGCGGGTCTTGGTCATGTCAAAAGCCTCTTGAAAATGCTTGTTGAGCACATCGAGTATGCTGTGGGCAAAGCCCCATAAGAAAAACAGGGCCGTGACCAAGATGAAGGGCATCAGATAGTTTTTGCCTCCCACAGAGAAGAGGCTACCACGAGAAGGTTGGGCGTTATTCATTTGTCGGTAGATTTATCAATGAAACGTTGGCCAAGCGGCGCAAAACACTCTATGCGGCGGTCGCGAAGGAAGGGCCACCAACGACGCACATTCTCGCTGCGCGAGAGGTCGATGTCGACCACCTCAACGACTTCTTGGTCGATGGGCGCACGATAGATGAGTTCGCCCTGAGGCCCGGCCACAAAACTGCTGCCCCAGAAGGTGATGCCGCCGGTGACTCCCGACGGGTCTGGTTCGTAGCCGGTGCGGTTGACGGCGATGACGGGCAGGCCATTGGCTACAGCATGGCCACGCTGCACGGTGGTCCAAGCTTCGCGTTGGCGGGCCTTCTCCTCGTCGGCATCGCTACTCTCATAGCCAATGGCTGTGGGATAGATGAGCAGTTCGGCGCCTGCCAGCGCCATAAGACGGGCTCCTTCGGGATACCACTGGTCCCAACAAACTTGCACGCCAAGACGGCCCACACTGGTGTCGATGGGACGGAAACCGAGGTCGCCGGGAGTGAAATAAAACTTTTCGTAATAGGCGGGGTCGTCGGGTATGTGCATTTTGCGGTAGGTGCCGGCTATCTGGCCGTCTGTCTCAAACACCACGGCGGTGTTGTGATAGAGACCGGGAGCGCGACGCTCGAAAAGCGACGTGACAAGCACGACCTTATTGCGCCGGGCCACCTCAGCATAAAAGGCCGTGGAGGGTCCCGGTATGGGTTCGGCTAAATCGAAGTTTTCGACATGCTCTGTTTGACAGAAATATGGCGTGTTGTGAAGTTCTTGCAACACAACGAGACGGGCACCTTGGGCAGCAGCTCGGTCTACGGCTTCGGCCAGACGGGCTTTGTTTTGCTCGACGTCTGCCGTACAGGCCAACTGAACAAGGCCGGTTTTAAGTGTGCGTGAGGTAGGCATAGTTTTTGATTTCGGGATTAGGGATGAAAGATGCCGCGCGGATATTGCATGGTGGCGCAATGGAGCGAACCGTGCTGGCGAATGAGGGCGCGGCAGTCAATACCCACGATGTCTTTCTTGGGAAAAACCGCGGCCAAGGCGCGACGTGCAGCCTCGTCGGTGTCTGGTTGGGCATAGGTGGGATAAAGCACGGCTGTGTTCATTATCAAGAAGTTGGCATAGGTTGCCGGCAAGCGCTCGCCGTCTTCGTCAAATATGGCGCGGGGCATGGGCAAAGCCACCAACTTATAAGGTTCGCCTTTGGCCGTGCGCAGAGCCTGGAGTTCTCTCTCCATCTCGGCAAGCGGGGTGTAGTGTGGGTCGTGAGGGTCGCTACACGAGACATAAGCGATGACATCTTCGGTACAAAAGCGTGCCAGCGTGTCGATGTGGGCATCGGTGTCGTCGCCGGCCAGCTCGCCGTGATGTAGCCACAAGATGCGCTCCATGCCGAGCAGTCTTTTGAGTCGTTCTTCGGCCTCGGCCTGAGTGAGTCCGCCGTTGCGGTTGGGATTGAGCAGGCAACGTGAAGTGGTGAGCAGTGTGCCCTGACCATCGCTCTCAATGCTACCGCCTTCGAGTTCAAAATCGAGGCAGTCTGTGTATGTGCCCTTAAGCAGGCCACCGTCGTAGAGCCGGCGGTTGATGGCGTTGTCGAGCGCGGCCTCAAACTTACCGCCCCAACCATTGAAACGGAAGTCGAGCAACTCTGAGTCAGGGCCGTCTATGACACTGATAAAGGCGTGGTCGCGTGCCCAAGTGTCGTTGGTGGGCGAGGAGAAAAAGGTGATATTGGCCACTGCCCGTTCCGGCAGTCGCTCACTCAAGAGTCGTTTCACCCCACAGACATCGGGCACCACAATGAGCAGGGGTTGCCGCGTGGCTATTTCGTAGGCCATACGGATATAACACTCGGTCACTTCGTCCAACATGTCTTTCCAGTCGGTGTCTTGATGGGGCCACGTGAGCTGAACAGCACTTTGTGGGAACCATTCGGCCGGCATTGTGCGGCATCGGCGGTCTGTGACTTGACCATCGCGCCCTCCGCCAAGAAAGAGATTGAGGTCGAGGTCGGCACGCGGCGGTGCCGGAGGCATGGCTATGAGTCCCATAAATTACTCCTTATATATCTTTA
>JAHAWW010000084.1 GCA_018383375.1 Prevotellamassilia sp.
AAAGCAACGGGCTAAAAGTGTTTTTCTTATATAAGATGAGTGTAGGCGCATTTTTTTTCCTACTTTTGCGGGCAAAATCAAAAAACACGATGCAAAAAAACTTAGTTATCGTCGAGTCCCCGGCCAAAGCCAAGACCATCGAAAAATTCTTGGGCGAGGACTTTAAAGTCATGTCGAGCTTCGGCCACATCCGCGACTTAAAGAAAAAGAACTTTGGGGTAGATTTGGACACGTTCCAGCCCGAATATGAAATACCCGCAGACAAGAAAAAGGTGGTGGCCGACCTGCGCTCTTGGGCCAAAAAGTCAGAGACCGTGTGGCTGGCTTCCGATGAAGACCGTGAGGGAGAAGCCATCTCGTGGCACTTGGCCGAGGTGTTGGGCCTTGACCCGCAAAGCACCCGCCGCATTGTGTTTCACGAAATCACCCGTCCGGCCATCACTGAAGCCATCAATCATCCGCGCCACATCGACCTGAACCTCGTCGATGCCCAGCAGGCACGCCGCGTGTTGGACCGCTTGGTGGGTTTCAAACTCTCGCCTGTGCTTTGGCGCCGCGTGAGACCGAGTTTGTCGGCAGGCCGCGTGCAGAGTGTGGCCGTCAGACTCATCGTGGAGCGTGAGCGCGAAATCGAAGCCTTTCAGACAGAAGCCTCCTATCGCTTGACGGCCCTGTTCATCACCGCAGAGGGCAAAGAGCTCAAGGCCGAACTCAACCACCGCTTCAAGACCGAACAAGAAGCCACCGAATTCCTCGAAAAATGCAAGACGACAGACTTCGTGGTGAGCAACGTGACCACACGGCCCACACACCGCACACCCGCTGCGCCTTTCACCACCTCGACCCTGCAACAGGAAGCCGCACGCAAACTGGGCTACCCCGTGGCACTGACCATGCGCATTGCACAGGGACTCTATGAGTCGGGACTCATCACCTATATGCGTACCGACTCTATGAACCTCTCGGGACTCTGTCTGTCAGCCTGTGGCCAGGTGATTGCCGAAAAGATGGGCGAAAACTATCACAAACGCCGCCAATACCACACCAAATCAAAGGGGGCGCAAGAGGCTCACGAGGCCATCCGACCCACCGACATGCGGCGTGAAGCCATCAATGGCACCGCGCAAGAGAAACGCCTCTACGACCTCATCTGGAAGCGCACATTGGCATGCCAAATGGCCGACGCCGAACTCGAAAAAACCACCATTACCATCGACCTTGACGGCGACGAACGCCACTTCATCGCCACCGGCGAGGTGGTGCGCTTCGATGGATTCTTGAAAGTCTACCGCGAAAGCGTAGAGGGCGAAAACGAAAACGAAGAAACCGTGGGACTACTTCCCACCGTGGCCGAAGGCGAACAGCTGAAACGTCACACCATCTGCGCCCAAGAACGCTTCACCGCCGCCCCGGCACGCTACACCGAGGCCTCGCTCGTGCATAAACTCGAAGAACTCGGCATAGGCCGCCCGTCGACTTATGCCCCAACCATATCGACCATCCAGCAGAGAGAATACGTGACCAAAGGCGAAAAAGCCGGCGAAACACGCACCTGCCACGTGATGACGCTCAGCGACAACCACATCACACACAAGCAAATCGAAGAAAAGACGCCGACGGAAAAAGGCAAACTCCTCCCCACCGACATCGGCACGGTGGTGAACGACTTCTTGCTTGACAATTTCCCCGAAATCATGGACTACAACTTCACGGCCAATGTGGAGAAAGATTTCGATGCCGTGGCCGACGGCAAAAAAGAGTGGACCTCGCTCATCAAACATTTCTATGACGGCTTTGAGCCACAAGTGGAAAAGACGCTGGCCGAAAAGACCGACCACAAAGTGGGCGAGCGCGCACTGGGCACCGACCCCGTGAGCGGCAAAGCTGTCTCGGTGAAAATTGGCCGCTTCGGGCCGATGGTGCAAATCGGTCAAGCCGGCGAAGACGAGAAACCGCGATTTGCCACCCTGCCGCCAGAAATGAGCATCGGCGCCATCACACTCGAAGAAGCCCTCGAACTCTTCAAACTCCCCCGCACCGTCGGCACGTTTGAGGGACACGACGTGGTGGTCAACACCGGACGTTTCGGACCCTATGTGGCTCACAACAAGAAATTTGTCTCGCTGCCCAAAGGCGAAGACCCCATGAGCGTAGACCTGGACCAAGCCATCGCCCTTATCAAACAAAAACGTGAAGCCGAAGAGAAGAGCCACCTCAAACGCTTCGACGAAGAGCCCGAACTGGAGGTGAGAAGCGGACGCTTCGGACCCTACATCGCCTATCAAGGCACCAACTACAAAATCCCGAAAGCCATGGCCGGACGTGCGGCCGAACTGACGCTCGAAGAGTGTCACAACATCATCAAGCAGACACCCGAAAAACCGGCACGCAGCCGCAAACGCCAATCGGCCTCATAAACCACACGCCATGAAAAGCATCACCCTCATCGGCTATATGTGCGCCGGCAAGACCACCATCGGCAAAGCACTGGGCAAGGCACTGGGACGCACCTTCTACGACCTCGACTGGTATATTGAGGAACGCTTCCACCGCAAAGTGCCTCAGATTTTTGCCGAAGACGGCGAAGCAAAGTTTCGCGACATTGAGCGACGGATGCTCCACGAGGTGGCCGAGTTTGAAAACATCGTGCTCTCTTGCGGCGGTGGCACACCCTGTTTTTTCGACAACATCGACTATCTCAACCAAGTGAGCGAAACGGTCTATATCAAGGCCACAGCCGACACGCTCTGCAGCCACTTGGCCATCAGCCGGGGTGAGCGGCCACTGCTCAAAGGCAAAAGCCCCGAAGAACTGCATGAGTTTGTAGCCACACAACTCGCCGAGCGCGAACCCTATTACATGCGCGCGCAACATATTATTGACATCAACGTGCTCGACGACGCCGAAAAAATCGAAAACGTCGTCGACGCCATACGCCAAAGTCTGGCACTTTGACACCTACCTTTACAAATCTTTCCCTAACGATTATCTTTTCCCAAACATGAGAAAATGGAGAATTGAAGACTCCGAGGAGCTCTACAACATCAAGGGCTGGGGCGTCAACTATTTCGGCATCAACGAAAAAGGACACGCCTATGTCACACCACGCAAAGACGGCGTGCAGGTAGACCTCAAAGAGGTGGTCGACGAGTTGGCCTCGCGCGACATCACTGCCCCCGTGCTCTTGCGCTTCCCCGACATCCTCGACAACCGCATCGAAAAAACTGCAGACTGCTTTGCACGCGCCGAAAAAGAATACGACTTCCAGGCCGACCATTTCATCATCTTCCCCATCAAGGTGAACCAAATGCGCCCGGTGGTGGAGGAAATCATCAGCCACGGCAAAAAATACAACCTCGGCCTCGAGGCAGGTTCAAAACCCGAACTCCACGCCGTGCTCGCCACCAATATGGATAGCGACAGCCTCATCATCTGCAACGGCCATAAAGACCAGAACTTCATCGAACTGGCCTTGCTGGCACAAAAGATGGGTAAGCGCGTGTTTCTCGTAGTGGAGAAAATGCCCGAACTCATCACCATTGCCCATACGGCAGAGAAACTTGGCGTACGTCCCAACCTGGGCATCCGCATCAAATTGGCCACTTCCGGCTCGGGCAAATGGCAGGAAAGCGGCGGCGACGCTTCAAAATTCGGCCTCAACTCTGCCGAATTGCTTGAAGCCCTCCGATTGCTCGATGAAATGGGTATGCACGACTGCTTGAAACTCATCCATTTCCACATAGGCTCGCAAATCACCAAAATCCGACGCATCTCCACAGCCTTGAGAGAGGCCGCACAATTTTATGTGCAACTCCACGCCTTGGGCTTCAACATTGAGTTTGTAGACTGCGGCGGCGGACTGGGCGTGGACTATGACGGTACACGCTCGAGCAA
>JAHAWW010000086.1 GCA_018383375.1 Prevotellamassilia sp.
TCCCAGCAGTTCAACCCCTGCTTTGTGGTAGGTCTCACCCCTGTGTCGCTCGCCATCTTTGGTTGGTTGGCCAAGAAAGGCAAAGAGCCTTCAGCGCCTCGCAAGATTGGTCTCGGCATGCTTGTGGCCGCTTGTGGTTTCGTAGTGATGACCATTGGCTCGATTGGTCTCGAGTCCGGTCAGCGCGTATCGCCCAACTGGCTTGTTTCCACCTATCTTGTTCTCACATTCGGTGAGTTGTTGCTTTCGCCCATGGGCATTTCGTTCGTGTCGAAGGTAGCGCCTCCCAAATACAAGGGCCTGATGATGGGTGGATGGTTTGTAGCCACCGCCATTGGCAACTTCCTTGTGGCCATTCCCGGATTCCTTTGGGGCAATGTACCTCTTGTGGTCGTTTGGGGCGTGTTGGTTGCCCTCTGCCTCCTCTCGGCCTTGTTCATCTTCTCCATTATGAAGCGCCTCGAGAAGGTTTGCTAAGGATTAACCTATAAAAGATTGAGCGTCCTCGCAAGCCCTGCAAGGGCGCCACATATTAGCCCAGGTCGTCAGGCCTGGGTTGGAAATGACCCACTAATCTCCGGCCTGTAAGGTCGGCACAACATACGGGTATATTACACGAATATAACCCGCCGCTCAATGTGCCGACCCTGCAGGCCGGAATTATAGTAGCCATCGTTAACCCAGGCCTAACGACCTGGGCTATTATGTTACGCCCTTTCAGGGCTTGCCCGGTCGCCACACGACCAAACTTGATTGGTTTATTGTATATAACTAATTATTGAGCGTCCTCGCCGTGTCTCATAGGCCGGTGAGGACGTTTTTTGTATTTGGCGGCCTCGCAACGGCCTGAAGGGCCAACGAGACCCCTGCCCAGGGCAGAGGCGGCGCAATGAGCGGTCCGGCCAGCCCTGTAAGGGCGTAACATACCAGCCCAGGTCGTCAGGCCTGGGGTAGAAATGGGCCCCTATTTCCCGGCCTGTAAGGTCGGCACAACATACGGGTATATTGCTCGAATATAACCCGCCGCTCAATGTGCCGACCCTGCAGGCCGGAATTATAGTAGCCATCGTTAACCCGGGCCTAACGACCCGGGCTGATATGTAACGGCCCTTCAGGCTTCGCGAGGCCGCCCACAACCAAACTTGATTCATTTATTTGTATCTCTCTCTTAAATCACGCCGAATTCTTGCACACTTATGGTGGTTGATGTGCTATGATTTTAAAAATGTTTAATATTTTGTGTTTTTCTGCCGTCTTTGTTTTGCAACATCTTGGCTTTTGCTTAGTTTTGCCCTTGCAAAACACACTATGCCCTTATTGGCTCTTCGTCGCATCACGCGGCGCTTAAATCGAAAATCTTTTTAATTCACTTTATTAATCATTTATCTCAAAACAATCATCAATGAAAAAGTTACGCTACTTCTTTTCATTGTTCCTGACCATTCTTGGTTTGGGAACTGCCTCTGCGCAGGCTTATGAGACCGGTGCCGTTGTCACCGATATCGCAGCCGCCGCAACCGCAGGCGAAGAGGTGCTGTTGATGGGCTCAACTGTTCAAGGTCATAATGCTGGACTGTTCATCTCTCCGGCCGGCTTCAACAGTGCCAGTGTCCTCACTGTAGCCAATGTCTACAAGTTTGTGGCCACGGGTGAAACCATCGACGGTTATCCCACCTATCGTCTGTTAAGTGTTCAAAAAAACAAGTATCTCCGCTCCGAAATGTATGGTTCAATGGAAGATACTTCTTACCCCGGCTTGACTGATGGCGAGGATGGCAACACAATGCACGCCTATACCACCAGCACCGACAACGCCTTCACCTTTACGGCATTGCACGGTGATGCAAACGCTGTAGAATTTACGGGTGAACTTGATCAACACGGCAACCCAGTACAGCGCGTCCTTGATCCTCGTCGCGCAGTAAACAAAAACTTCGCTGTTGACGAAGAAGCTTGGATTTTCTGCGAAAACAAAATGCAGCCCGATGTCAACACGTACGGCTATTTCGGTACCTATGGTACGGGCTTTATGAGCATCTATACCGACACGAACCAATGGGTGGTTTACAAAGCCCACAAGCTCTCAGGCGCTGCCAACCTCTTGTCTTACATCAATACCCTGCTCAACGACTCTGCTCCTAGTGACCTCTTTGAAGCAGGTACTAATCCCGGACAGGTAGACATCAATGCCCTTGATGACCTCACCGATGCTTACAATGGCGCCCTCGAAGTGGCTAACAATGAAAACTCTACACAAGACGCTTGCGATGCCGCGAAAGCCGCTCTCGACGAAGCCTACGCCGCCGTTGTAAACAGTATGGTGAAACTCCAGCCCGGTCGCGTTTATCTCTTCCAGTCTCCGGGCCGCTCTGCCGGTGCTACTATGTATGAGAAAGAAGCCGACGGCAAACTCTATTGGGAGACCCTCTCGGCTGTGCCCACGAGCGATAACGTGACCGCCGACCAAGCTAAGTTCTTCTTCTCTGTTGAAGCTGCAAGCGACACGACCTACTATCTCAAGAATATGCTCACCGGCCACTATGTAGCCGGCGCCGCAGCCCAAGCTGCCAGCAATCAGTTCGGCACGAGCACAGAAGCTGCTGTGCCCTTCGAAGTCGTGAGAAATTATACACAAGGTCAAAAGGCCGGCTTCAACATCCGTTGGCAGGCTTGGAATAGCAACTACAACACCTTTCACTGGGATGGTGGCAATAAAATCGTGACTTGGGTTTACGATGCCGGCGCTTCTGTCTGCGTTGTTGCCGATGTGACCGACGCTGCCATTGCTGTGGCTGAGCAGGTTGAAAATCAGAAGAAGTTGTCTGCCCTCACCACCAGCTATCTCAAGGCTTCAGAACTCTTCAACAGAGGTCGTGCCTTCATTTCAGCAGAAGCTGCTGCCGACACCCTCATCGGCTACACAACTGCTCTTGGTCTCGTCAGCGATCCCGCTAAGATTAGCACCAACGCTGCCGAAACCGCCGAGCATACGACAAAACGCCCCACTCAGGGCGACGTGGCCAACCTCGTAGACGGTACAGACGTGCTCTTCTTCCACTCTCGCTGGCAGTCAACCGGCGACGACCCCAACACCTACCACTATGTGCAAGCCGACCTCGGCGCAGCCATCCAGACTTTCGCCATCAAGTATGCCAAGCGTTTTAACAACCTGGATGTTTATAACCCCACCGAAATCCTTGTGACCGCTACCAACGATCCTGATGGCGTTTGGAACTATGCCGGTGTTTATCCTTTGACCTACACCGACTCGGCCTGGGTACACGTCACCGACTCTACCAAAGCCAAGGCTGTTAAGCAGAACTACATCGGTACCCGCGGTATCGAATTGCCTGCAGCTTACCGCTACGTGCGCATCGCCGTGACCAAGACCCAATACAACACCGGTCTGCTCAACGGCTTCCCCTTCTTCTATCTCTCTGAGCTCCACTTCCACCCCGCACAATACGACGCTGCACACTCTACGGTGGGCAATATGGACGCTACCATCGTCGGCAACCTCCAGACGGCGCTCAACAACGCTGCTGCCGAACTTACTTCAGGTCAGCCCACTCAGGCTACTATCGACGCTCTCAATGCTGCCTATGCTGCATTCCTCGAAATCTTCCCCGATCCCAACACCCTCCAGACCGTTGTCAACGAGGCTAAGGCTCTCAAAGCCGCTGCTCCTGTGGGTGAAGAACTCGGTTTCTATCCCCAAGCTGCTGTTGATGCCTTCAACAACGTAATCACCGAAGTTGAGGCCACTATCGAAGATGGCATGACACTTGAGACAATCAACGCAGGCAAAGCAGCCATCGCCAATGCCGTAGCCGCTTTCAAGGCCTCATTCATTTTGCCCGAAGTGGGTAAGGTCTACGTAATCCGTAGTGCTGCCGAAGCCAGAAATGGCAACTTGGTTTACTCTACCGGCAACAGCGAAACTGCCGCCCTCCAATCAACCGAACAGGTTGAAGGCGCTGATCCCGTCGTTATCGGAGAAGACCTCAACTACCTCTGGAAAGTTGCCGCTAAGGATGGTTTCAAACTCACCCTCCGGAACCTCGGTACCGGCTACTATTTGGGTGGTCAGGAAGAAAATAATGGCGCCGTGCCCAACGTAGCTACTCCGACTGCACTTCCCGTTCAGTCAGCTGGTATTGGCGGTATCTTCAACATCATTGTTGGTGAAGGCGAATACCTCAACTTAGCCGGTGGTGCTACCCGCATGTGTGCTTGGAACGCTGCCAGCGGCGCTGATAACAGTGCCTTTAGTTTCGAAGAAGTGAATATGGGAACGGCCTATTTATTGCAATCTCGCTGGCCCGTTACTGCCGACAAGTTCCAGATTTTGACTCTGCCGTATGGCTCAGCCGGTATCGCCGAAGACGAAGCTGCCGTTTATGAAGTGCTTGGTGTCAACGAAGTGAACGACTCTTGTGTAGTCGAACTCAAAGCCCTCTCTTCAACTGACGACCTCGTGGCCGGTATGCCTTACATCATCAAGCCTGGCGCTAACGTGACTGCTATCACCACCATGCCGCTCGACGACGATCCTCTCAATCTTACCTACGCTACTGCAGGTCAGACCTCTGCTAATGGCGCCCTCACCGGTACCATCTCCGAGATGACCCTCGAAGAGAATGGTAAGATTATCTTCACCTACTACGGCCCTGCCCTCATCGGCATTAACTCACCTGTAAACTTGCGCGCCATCGGTGCCAACAGCGGTTACATCAACAATGTGCCCACCACCGAGACAGGTGACATCCAGATCAAGGTTAAAGGTACGTTCACCGATGGTATTGGCAACATCACCATCGTTGATGGCAATGCCAAAGACATCTACACCATCTCTGGTGTGAAGGTCAACGGTAAGAACCTCCCCGCCGGCGTTTACATCATCGGCGGTCAGAAGAAAGTGGTTAAATAATCCACACTCTTCATAAACCCAACTCCTCGCGGGGTGCCCCTTTCGGTGGCACCCCGCGTTTTTTTTTGTTTACGCCCTCATTATGGATTGAATACTACCGCGGGTGCCCCGTGCTCGCAAATCCAATAACATAAAATGTTTGCATCCTATTTTTCAATGCCACGCAATAATGTAAATGTATACACCATATAATTATCAATGCCACGTTTGCGCGCCCCAGCCAGCCCTGCAAGGGCGCCACATAGCAGCCCAGGTCGTTAGGCCTGGGTTAGGAATGGGCCTCTAATCTCCGGCCTGAAGGGTCGGCACTATGAACGACGTTTTATTGAACCCCGAGCAAATATTCCCCCACAATGTGCCGACCCTTCAGGCCGGAATTTAGTGGA
>JAHAWW010000091.1 GCA_018383375.1 Prevotellamassilia sp.
GCCGGCAGCCGTGCCTCACAGAATGATAGCGCCGAAACGGCCTATTTGTATCTCACCCACTTGAGCATTTCGCGGATGGAAGGTTTCTTGCCATACATCAAGATGCCGACGCGATAGATTTTTCCGCTCAGCCAAATGAAGAGCAACGACGTGCCGAGCAACAATACGGCTGAGAGCAGTTCTTGCCAGAGAGGTACGCCAAACGGTATGCGCACCATCATTACGATGGGCGAAGTGAGCGGGAACATTGAGGCCCAGAAGGCGAGAGGCGAGTTGGTGTCTTCGATGCTATACATGGCGGCATAGAGCGAGAAGACCATGATGAGCACCACGGGCATGATGAACTGCGAACTGTCTTCTTGTGAATTGATGCTGGCACCAACGGCGGCAAAAAACGAAGCATAAAGCAGGTAGCCACCCACAAAGCAGCAAAAGAACATCACGGCGATTTGACCAAAAGGCAAATGATACAGGGCAGAGAGAATGACGTCACTCTCGCTGCCCGCTGTCATGGCCGCGGTGGCACCGTTAGACATCATGGCAGGAGTGGCCGCCTCGGGACTGCCACCAAACGCCTCGCTGCAAACAAAAAAGATGCTCACCAGCATGACGGCCCATACCAACATCTGAAACAGACCAACAAGAGCCACGCCGATGATTTTGCCCATCATCAGCTGGAAAGGTTTCACGCTCGACACCATCAGTTCGACGATACGGTTGGTTTTTTCCTCAATCACGCTCTGCATAATCATGCCGCCATAGGTCATGACGAAGAGATAGATGAGGAAGGTGAGCACGAAGCCGGCAGCCATTGTGACGTTGGTGTCGGAGGCGGCGTTGGTGCCGTCGGCCGTGCGCAACACCTGTTGCACACTGAACGAGGTCTCGACGTCGCGGATGATGTTTTCGAGTTGAGGCACGTTGTAGGCTTCGAGTTTCTCACGCTTCACACGGTCGCCAATCATGGTGTTGACATAGGTCAGGAGCTCGCCCGAGACGGGCTTGGGCGCACAGATGGCGGCGGCCGATGGATTTTTGACGGGGTCGGCAGCGATGATGACTACGGCCTCGTAGCCACTGGCGTCTTTGTAAAAGTCGGGCTTATCAGCCTTTTCCACACAAAAGCGCCAACTCTCAGAGTCTTTGAGACAATCGGCATAACGGCCGGTGGCATCGACCACGGCCACAGTCTTTTGGTCGCCGCTCTTGATAGACGAGAGCCACAGCGGCACAAAGATGAGCGCCGCAAAGATAAAGGGCATGAGGATGGTGAGAATGATGAACGACTTCTTCTTGATGCGCATCATAAACTCACGGCGAATGATGATGATTATCTTGTTCATTTCTGGAGGCTTTTTTAGGAGTTGACGGTGGGTGACTGGGCTTCGGCGGTGACGCGCAAGAATATTTCTTGCATAGACGGCAGGCGTTCGGCTACGCTGCGTATCTCGACTTGTTCGGCCAGAGCAGCAATGAGACGTGAGTTTGATGCTTCAAGGTCTTTCTTGCGCAATTGGTAGGTGGTGTGGTCTTCGCCCACGACGGTGTCGGTGATAGTGAAGAGGTCGGGTTGAGAGGTGAGCACGCCACCGGTGGTCACGACTTCAATCTCGCCCGTGCGGAAACGCTTTTTCACGTCGGTGACGTGGCCGGAGAGCACCACCTTGGCGTGGTTAATCAGAGCGATGTCGTCACAGATTTCCTCGACCGAGGCCATGTTGTGGGTTGAGAAAATCACCGTCGTACCGTTGTCGCGCAGGGCGAGTATTTCGCGCTTGAGCAACTCGGCATTGACGGGGTCGAAGCCCGAGAAAGGCTCGTCGAGAATAAGTAGTGAAGGCTCGTGGACAGCCGTAATGACGAATTGCACCTTTTGCTGCATACCCTTGGAAAGCTCCTCCAGTTTGCGGTTCCACCACGAGGTGATGTCGAGCCGTTCAAACCAGCTCTTGAGCCTGCGTTCGGCTTCGCGGCGCGAGAGTCCCTTGAGCGTGGCCAAATAGACCGCCTGTTCGCCCACTTTCATTTTGCGATAGAGGCCGCGCTCTTCAGGCAGGTAGCCAATGTGGCAGACATCGTCGGCGGTGAAGTCGTGGCCGTCAAACACCACGCGGCCGCTGTCGGGGGCGGTGATGCGGTTGATGATGCGGATGAGGGTGGTCTTGCCGGCACCGTTGGGGCCGAGCAAGCCGAAGACGCGGCCACGGGGCACGTCGAGACTCACGCCGTCGAGGGCCGTGTGGCCGTCAAAGCGTTTGACCACGTCTTTGACGCTCAAGAAGTAATCTGACATTGTTGTAGTATTTGAAGGTTTTTAGATACGTTTTAAGGGCGTGTTTCGCCTTCGATGTAGTTTTCGAGGAAAAGATTTTCGCCGTCAAACACAGCGTAGGAGAATTGGCTGATCCAGTCGCCCAAGATGACCACGCGCGCGGTGCGGGTTATCATAAGGTCCAGCTCGATGTGGCGGTGGCCAAAGATGAAGAAGTTGATGCTGGGATGAGTGGTGAGATAGTGTTTTGAAAACTTGACCAGTTCTTCTTTGTCCTCGCCCATATATTCCGGCTCTTTGCCGTCGACACGCTTCATGCGACTGTGGCGCGCCCAACCCAGTCCGAAGGCCATGCCCCAACGCGGATGGAGCGCGGCAAACAAGCGCTGGCACATGCGGTTGTGAAACACACTGCGCAAGAAGCGGTAGCCTCTGTCGCCACTGCCCAGTCCGTCGCCGTGGGCCAGATAAAACTCCTTGCCATAGAGTTCGACGGTTTCGCTGTGGCGGTGGACGGTCATGCCACACTCCTTCTCAAAATAGTCGCGCACCCAGAGGTCGTGGTTGCCGGTGAAGAAGTGCACCTCCACGCCCATGTCGGTGAGCTCGCTTATTTTGCCAAGCAGGCGCGTGTAGCCTTTGGGCACGACATGGCTGTATTCGTGCCAGAAGTCGAAGATGTCGCCCAAGAGATAAACGGCCTGTGCTTTGTGTTTTATGCTGTCGAGGAAGCCTGCCAATCGCCTTTCTTGCATTCGGGCATGGGGGATGGCCAAAGACCCGAGGTGGGCGTCGGAAAGGAAATAAATGTTTTTCATACTGCCTGTGTGGTAAGTCTGTGGACAAATGAAGGCGGTTGTCGCCGTGGTTTTGAGGGAACTTGTGCTTTACATAAAGCCGAGTTCAAGTTTAGCCTCTTCGCTCATCATGTCTTTGTCCCATTCCGGCTCAAAGACGAGGTTGACGTGTGCCTCTTTCACGCCCTTGAGCCCGTCGAGTTTGATGCGCACATCTTCGACGATGAAATCGGCCGCCGGGCAGTTGGGCGCGGTGAGCGTCATGTCGACGTCGAGGGTGCCGTCGTCGGCCAGGTCAATGCGGTAGATGAGTCCGAGGTTGTAGATGTCGACCGGTATTTCGGGGTCGTAGACCGTTTTGAGTGCTTCGACGATGCGCTCTTCAATATTCAGTTTTTCTTCGGGAGTCATTGCGTTATGTCTGTGTGGTTTGGTTAGAATCAGAGCCGGCCTTGGTCGTTGTAGCTGTAATAGGCGCCGTCTGTGATGATAAGGTGATCGATGAGTTTGATGTCTACCTGGGCGGCGGCCTCACTCAGTCGGCGGGTGAGTTCGTCGTCGGCCCGACTGGGTTTGAGGGTGCCGGAAGGATGGTTGTGGCAGAGGGCGATGGATGTGGCCCTAACCAGCAGAGCCTCGCGCAACACGAGGCGCACGTCTACGGTTGTGCCAGTGAGTCCGCCGCGGCTGACGCATTTGGTGCCGATGAGGCGCAAGGCGTTGTTGAGCATGATGACGTGGCACTCTTCGTTGTGCAGATCGCGTAGTTTTTCGGCCATCAAGTCATAAATGGCCTGTGACGAAGCAATCTGTGGCCGGTCGGCCGGTCGGCTTGCGGCCCGCCGCCGTCCCAACTCCATAGCCGCTATGATAGTGATAGCCTTGGCCGGCCCTATGCCGCGATAGGCTGTGAGTTCGTGGAGCGAAAGTTTGCCCAGGTTGCCCAAATTGTCGTTGCAGTCGTGAAGCACGCGCTGCATCAGCGACACCGAGGTTTCGTTTTCAGAGCCCGACCCGATGAGGATGGCGAGCAGTTCGGCGTTGGTCAGGGCGTCGGGTCCTAAGGCTGCCAACTTCTCGCGTGGTCGGTCTTCGGGGTTCCACTCTTTGATGGCCAATTTGCTCATAGACGATAAGATATGGCGCAGGGCCTATTTGTAGAAATTGTTTTTGAAGGCCTCAAATTCGCCTCGGCGCAACACGAGTCGCACCCACCAAGCGCGCAAGAAGCCGCTGCCGTAGCCCCAGAGCTGTACAAAGGCGGCCACGATGGCACGCAGACCTACGCCGACGCTGTGCTCGAGCCGTGTGGCATCGGCAAATATCACCAGGGCGAAGAGCACAAACGGCGCCAAAAGCACAAACCAATGCGGACAGCCCACGAGCAAGGCCACAAGTGCCAGAACGACGAGCATAAAACAGCCCAGCGTGAACACGGCCGGCAAGAGGTGGACCAGTTTGAGTGTGCCCGGATGACGTTTGGTCAGGTGGATGCGGGCGATACCTGAGTTGTGGACCTGTCGGAAAAATTTGCACAGGTCGGTGCGGCGTTTGTGCCACACCCAAGCCTCGGGGAAGAGGCGGCAGTCAAGGCCGGCTTTGAATATTCTGGTGGAAAAGTCGATGTCTTCGCCAAATCGCATTGGCGCAAAGCCTCCCAGTTGGGCATAGGTGGTTCGCCTCACGCCCATGTTGAAGGAGCGGGGATAGAACTTGTCCATTTTTTTCTTGCCGCCGCGAATGCCGCCGGTGGTGAAGAAAGACGTCATGGCATAGTTGATGGCCTTTTGCATCGGTGTGAACGAGGCGTGTGCGCGGTCGGGACCGCCGAAGGCGTCGCAGGGTTGACGGGTCAGTTCGGCTTCAACGGCGGCGAGATAGCCCGGCGGTAAAACCACGTCGGAGTCAAGGATGAGGACGTAGTCGCCCGTGGCGCGCTCCACACCGTAATTGCGCGATGGTCCGGGGCCGGAGTTGGGTTTGGCAAAATAGTGGAGATTGAGTTTGTCGGCATAGCGTTCGGCCACATCGGCACATGGCAGGGTCGAACCGTCTTCCACGATAATCACCTCAAAGTCTTTAAACGTTTGCGTCGTGAGGCTTTCGAGCAGTTCGCCGGCCTCGTCGGGTCGGTTAAACACCGGAACAATGACGGAATATTTCATCTGTTTTCTCCTTGTCTTAGGTAGTCTGCAAAGGTGAACGGCACGACGTTTTTCTCGTCGGCATCATGATGTTCAGTGTGTTGAAGGCTCCAGTCGGCCTCGTTGATTTCCGGGAAAAAGGCATCGGCGGCCTCGGGCGTGGCTTCAACGTGTGTGAGGTAGAGTCTGTCGGCTCGCGGCATGGCTTCGGCATAGACGCTCTCGCCGCCGATGATGAACACGTCTTCGTCGGGTTGGGTAGCGGCCAGGGCATCGTCGAGCGAAGCGAACACCTCGGCGCCCTCAAAAGCCGCGTCCTTGCGGCGTGAGAGCACGATGTTGCGGCGGTTGGGCAGGGCGCCTTTGGGCAAAGACTCAAAGGTGCGTCGGCCCATAATGATGGTGTGTCCGGTGGTGAGGCTTTTGAAGCGTTTCAAGTCGGCCGAAAGATAATAAAGCAGTTTGTTGTTGTAGCCAATGGCGCGGTTGCGTGCCAAAGCACAGATGATAGCGAGCATAAGCGTCGGCGTTTTTTCGGTGAATAAGAAGTCAGACAGAGACTGTGGCTTTGATGTGTGGCCAAGGGTTGTAGTCTTCAAGCCTGAAGTCTTCAAACTTAAAGTCAAAGAGGTTTTTCACGTCGGGGTTAATGACGAGGTGCGGCAGAGGTCGCGGTGAGCGTGTGAGTTGCTCTTTGGCCTGTGGCAGGTGGTTGAGATAGAGGTGGGTGTCGCCTGTGGTGTGGATGAACTCACCCGGCTTCAGATTGCAGACTTGTGCCGTCATGAGCAGCAGCAGTGCATAGCTGGCGATGTTGAACGGCACGCCGAGGAAGGTGTCTGCCGAGCGTTGGTAGAGTTGGAGCGAAAGGCGTCCGTCGGCCACATAAAATTGGAAGAGCAGGTGACAGGGTGGCAGGTTCATTTTGGAGAGGTCGGCCACGTTCCAAGCCGACACAATCATGCGTCGGGAGTCGGGTGTCTCCTTGATTTGCCTCACCACTTCGGCGATTTGGTCGATGTGTCCGCCGGCATAGTCGGGCCACGAGCGCCACTGATAGCCGTAGATGTGTCCCAGGTCGCCGTCGGCGTCGGCCCATTCGTTCCAAATGCGCACGCCATTGTCTTGAAGATATTTCACGTTGGTGTCGCCCTTGAGAAACCACAGCAGTTCGTGGATGATGCTCTTGAGGTGAAGTTTTTTTGTGGTGAGCAGCGGGAAGCCATCGGCGAGGTCAAAGCGCATTTGATGTCCGAAGATGCTTTTCGTGCCGGTGCCAGTGCGGTCGGTTTTGACTGCGCCCTCGTCGAGTATCTTTTGCAGCAGGTCGAGATATTGTTTCATTGTGATGTGTTTTTTGACTTTTTCTTTGGGAAGGGTTTGGTCCACCGGCATCCTTCGCGCCAACGTGAGCAACCATAGGCGGAGTGGCCCTTGATGACGCGGCCTTGTCCACATTCGGGGCAGACGCTGCCTTCGCGTATCACTTTGCGTTTGGGCTTTTCTGCCGAAGGTTCTGCCTCGGCAGCGGCTCTGAGTTTGGGCGGTAAGGCCGCTTTGCCGGTTGCGGCCGATGCTGTGACGCGGCGGCCGGAATTGTCGGCCAAGACTTGGTTTACCACTTCGGTCACCATGGTCTTGAGTTCGGCGATGAATTGTTGCGCCCCATATTCGTGGTGCTCTATCTGGCGCAGTTTTTTCTCCCACAATCCGGTGAGTTCGGCGCTTTTGAGCAGTTCGTTTTGTATGAGTCCGATGAGTTCGATGCCGGTGGGTGTGGCCACCAAGGTTTTACGTCGTTTCACCACATAGCCCCGTTTGAAGAGCGTCTCAATGATGGCGGCTCGGGTTGATGGTCGTCCGATGCCGTTCTCTTTCATAGCCTCGCGCAACGTTTCGTCTTCGACCATGCGTCCGGCTGTTTCCATGGCGCGTAGCAGTGTGGCTTCGGTGTAAGGCTTTGGCGGCTGTGTGGCTTTTTCGGCCAGGTCGGGGCGATGGGGGCCAGACTCGCCCACTTCAAACGCCGGCAGTGTGGTCTCGGTCTCATTATCGGCTTCGGGTTTGTCTGAGTTGTCTTTGCCGGTGAGTCCGGCAATTGCCCGCCAACCCGGCTCCACAATCTGGCGTCCGCCCACGCGGAACAGTATGTCGGCGGCTTCGCCCTCCACGGTGGTCTGCTTGAATCGGCAGTCGGGATAAAACACGGCGATGAAGCGTCGCGCCACCAAGTCATAGACGTTGCGCTCCACGTCGGTCAATGCCGTCGGGGCCACGCCGGTGGGGATGATGGCATGGTGGTCGGTGACCTTTGACGAGTCGAACACCTTGCTACGTTTGAGCAGTGACTTGCCGCGCAGGGGGGTGAGCAGGTCGCCATAGACGGCGGCAATACCGTTGAGAATGCCTTTGCATTTGGGATAGATGTCGGCACTCAGATAAGTGGTGTCGACACGCGGGTAGGTGGTGTATTTTTTCTCGTAAAGGGCCTGGATGATTTGCAGCGTGGTGTCGGCCGAATAGCCAAAACGCTTGTTACACTCCACCTGCAGCGAAGTGAGGTCGAAGAGTCTCGGCGGCGCTTCTGTGCCCTCTTTGCGCCGCACGGCTTTGACGGTGAAGGGCGACTCGGCGATTTTCTCGAGTGCGGCCCGGCCTTCGGCTTCGGTGGTGAAGCCGCGTCGCCGCCGGTCGGTGTTTTTGCCTTTGTCGGCCGTGGCCTCTTCGTCGCCAGGGTCTTCGGTCACGGCGGTGAAAGTCGTGTCGCGATAGACCGTGGTGAGCACCCAGTAGGGCTCGGGCTTGAAGTTTTCAATCTCTTGTTGCCTGCGCACGATGAGGGCAAGCGTCGGTGTTTGTACCCGGCCGATTGAGAGTGGTGCGGCACCGCGTTCTTGTCGGCCGTATTTTATGGTGAAGAGCCGCGTGGCGTTCATGCCGAGCAGCCAGTCGCCGATGGCGCGGCAGAGTCCGGCCTCATAGAGCGACTGGTAGTCGGTTTGGGGCTTGAGCGAAGCGAAACCCTCACGGATGGACTCCTCGGTGAGCGAGGAAATCCACAGACGGTCGACGGGACAAGCGGCCCCTGCCTTTTGCATCACCCATCTCTGGATGAGTTCACCCTCTTGGCCGGCATCGCCGCAGTTGATGATGCGGTCGGCCTGCTGCATGAGGCGTTGGATGACGGAGAACTGATGGGCCACGCCTTTGTCTGCCTTGAGTCGTATGCCGAAACGTGGAGGCATCAACGGCAGAGCGGCCAGACTCCAGCGTTTCCATTCGGGCGCGTAGTCTTCCGGATTTTTCAATTCGCAGAGATGTCCGAAGGTCCAGGTGACTTGATAGCCGTTTCCTTCCATATAGCCGTCGTGGCTGGCGGTGGCGCCAAGCACATGGGCAATATCGCGGGCCACGCTGGGCTTTTCGGCAATGCAGACAATCATATTCGGGTGAGAGAATGGGTCTTGGATAGTGTAGGTTTGGGATAAAAAGAGGCCTCGGCGTCGGGGGACTTAGTTGGGTCTGGTCGGCGCGGCCATGACCATTGAAAAGCGACGGGCCGTGGCGTCAAAGGCCAGTTCGGGTGTGGCAAAAGCTTTTTCCACCTCACCCGTTTCGATGAGTTGGGCGGGTGTGCCCACGCTCAAGCCTTGTGGGGTGAGCAACCAGAGTTGGTCGGCCAGACGCAGTGCTGCTTCGATGTCGTGGGTCGAGAGCAAAACGGTGTGTGTGCCATCGCGTGTGATGTCGGTCAGTAGTGTCCAAATGTGTGCCGCCGCTCCGAGGTCGAGAAAGGCCGTTGGCTCGTCGAGCAAGACCACCGGTGTCTCAGCGGCCAGGGCACGTGCCATCATCACTTTGGCGCGCTCGCCGTCGCTCAGTCCGCCAAAATCGCGGTCGGCCAAATGATTGGCGCCGGAGCGTCGCAGCGCTTTGTCCACAGCCTCACGGTCGAAGGCCGATAGCCGACCGGTCAGTCCGGTATAGGGCATACGTCCCAAGGCCACAACCTCGGCCACCGTCAAGCCGCCCACTATGGGCCTTGCCGCCGTGACCACAGCCACTTGCCGCGCCAACTGACGGGCCGAATAGCTCTTGAGGGGACGGTCGAAAAGCGTCAGCGAACCATCGAGCGGAGGCTGAAAACCGGCCATTGTGCGCAACAAGGTCGATTTGCCCACGCCGTTGGCTCCGACCAGGGCAGTGAGCCGTCCGGTCTTGAGTTCTGCCGACAAACCACGCGCCACCACTCGCGGTGTGCGGCCTGCGGGATAGCCCGTGGCCACCCCGTTTAGTTTGTAGGCATAACTGAGGTTCATAGCCGCAAATTTACATTTTTTATTCCATTTGTTGAGTCAAAAGGCCGCTTGTTGTTGTCTGAGGTCTCGCAGTCGGTCGCACGTGTCCTTTTCGCGCCTGTGGCCCACTGCCTTGTCGTATGTTCAAAAAGCCGGCTTTGTGTGACAAAAAAAGACGAAAAAATATCGCCTTGCCGGTTAGAAAAGTCCGGATGAGGCGAAAAAACGACGGAATGGCGCGCCGAAGGGCTTGGCCTTGGTTGATGAAACCTTGAAAGTAAGCCACGAAAAACGGGGATACTGACAGTTTTCCCGCTCAGTATCCCCGTAGAGATGGCAAAAGTCGCATTTTCACGTTTGTTGGACGCTTTCTCTTCTATCC
>JAHAWW010000095.1 GCA_018383375.1 Prevotellamassilia sp.
GAACTCATCCGGCTCGACAGCCATACGCAGGTGGAACGGGATTTTGCCGTGGACAATCCGGCGGTGGAGCTTCCGCCCATGATTTTCTTGACTTTCATCGAGAATGCTTTCAAATATGGTGCCTCAACAAGCACTCCCTGCCACATTCTCATCCGGCTGCACATCAATGAGGGCCAACTGCTTTTTGAAACAGAGAACCGCATTATGCGCCACGCCGACGAGTTTCGCAAGACTTTGCCTGTAGGCCTCAACAACTGTCGCAACCGTCTGGCCGCTCTCTTCCCCGACCACCACAGCTTTGATATCGACGAAGCCGACGGCTTGTTTAAAGTTCATCTCACCATAAACCTCAACGCATATGAATAGACCCATCAGATGTGTGGCCATAGACGACGAGCCTCTGGCCCTTGACGTGATAAACAAATTTTGCCTGCGTATGGGCGGCGTCGAACTGGAGACGTTCACCAACCCCACACTTGGGCTGGAAGCTATCTTGCGCAACCGCCCCGACATTGTCTTTCTCGACATTGAAATGGAAGAGGCGAGCGGACTCGACATTGCACAGCGACTGCCCCACGACACTTGTTTCATCTTCACCACGGCCTTTATGCGCTATGCGCTCGACGGGTTCGACCTCGACGCCGTGGACTATCTGCACAAGCCTTTTTCCTACAGCCGCTTTCAGGTGGCCTTTTCAAAAGCCCTGCGCCGCTTGGGGGTCAAACAGATGCAGAGCGAAGCGCAATGCATTGTGGTGAAACAGGGCTACAGTAACATCAACATTCCCACCGACGATATCCTCTATATTGAGGCCATCGAGGCCTATTCCAAGATACACCGCGTCTCCGGCGGCGCGGTGATGTCGCGCATATTGCTGAAAAACATCCTGACGATGTTGCCTTCAGATTTTTTGCGTCTGCACCGCTCGTTTGTGGTGCCCAAGAGCAAAATCAAGAGTTACAACCGTCAAGAGGTGGTGCTCGTTGGCGGCAAATGTGTGCCCGTAGGGCGCCAATATGCCGTCACGCTGCTCGACGCCTTGACGCAGTGAGG
>JAHAWW010000097.1 GCA_018383375.1 Prevotellamassilia sp.
CCCGTTTTTTGAGTGCAAGGCAAGGTTTTTCTCACCTTTTTCGCTAAATTTGCACCCCAAATAAACACTCGTCTCAAAGCCGACTAAACTGAGCGGCTAAAGACCTCCGACAAACATAAAAACATGAAATTTACCGAGCGTAACGGATTGAACCTCTTTGAGGTGAACGAACAAATCCTGAAAGACTGGGACAAAGAAGACCTCTTCCATAAAAGCATCTCAAGCCGCGAGGGCTGCCCCTCGTTTGTCTTTTTCGAGGGTCCTCCCTCGGCCAACGGACATCCTGGCATTCACCACGTCATGGCACGCACCATCAAGGACGTATTCTGCCGATACAAAACGATGCAGGGTTTTCAGGTGAAGCGCAAAGCCGGCTGGGACACTCACGGTCTCCCCGTCGAACTGGGCGTGGAGAAGGAGTTGGGCATCACTAAAGAAGACATTGGACGCTCCATAAGCATCGAAGACTATAACGACCGATGCCGCAAAAATGTGATGAAGTTCACACAAGAGTGGACTGACCTTTCACACCTCATGGGCTATTGGGTAGACATGGAACACCCCTACATCACCTATGAGAACTCCTACATCGAAACGCTTTGGTGGTTGCTGGCCCAACTCTATAAAAAGGGCCTGCTCTATAAAGGCTATACCATTCAGCCCTACAGCCCTGCTGCCGGTACGGGATTGTCTAGCCACGAACTCAACCAACCGGGTTGCTATCGCGACGTCAAGGACACCACGGTGACGGCACAATTCCGCATCACCGACCCCAAAGCCGAAATGACAGGATGGGGCGAACCGTGCTTCCTTGCTTGGACCACCACGCCGTGGACACTTCCCTCCAACACGGCACTCTGTGTGGGCCCGGCCATCGACTATGTAGCCGTGCGCACCTTCAATCCCTACAACGGCCAACCCATAACGGCCGTGCTCGCCGAAGCACGTTTGGGGGCTTATCTTAAGGCCGAAGGTCAAAATCAAAGCCTCGAAGACTATAAAACCGGCGACAAAATCATCCCTTGGCAGATTGTGGGCCGATGGAAAGGCACCGATCTCGTTGGCCTTCACTATGAGCAACTTATGCCCTGGGTTAAGCCCACAGAGAAAGCCGGCGACACCGCCGCTGCATTTGTCAACGACTTTGTGGCTGCTCATCCCGAAAAATGCTTCAAGGCCGCCGGCGACACGTTTGCCGACCTCTCCGAACTGGCCTTCCGCGTCATTCCCGGCGACTATGTGACCACCGAAGACGGTACGGGCATCGTCCACATTGCTCCGACCTTCGGTGCCGACGACGCCAAAGTGGCCAAAGCTGCCGGCATTCCCTCGCTGTTCATGGTGACACGCCGCGGCGAAACCCGACCAATGGTCGACCTCACCGGCAAATATTATCTGCTCGAAGAGTGTGACGAGGCTTTTGTGAGCCATTTGGTCAATGCCGAAGCCTATACCCACGCCGGCGACTACGTGAAAAATGCCTATGCACCCGAGTTTAATAAAGACGGCAAATACGATGAGGCTGCAGCCGCCAAGGCCGAAGACCTCAACATCGTGCTCTGCATGGAGATGAAACAAGTCGGCACGGCTTTCAAAATCGAAAAGCATGTGCACAACTATCCCCACTGCTGGCGCACGGATAAGCCGGTGCTCTACTACCCGCTCGACAGCTGGTTTATCCGGTCAACGGCTATGAAAGAGCAAATGATTGCCCTCAACAAAACCATCCGCTGGAAGCCTGAAAGCACCGGCACCGGCCGCTTCGGCAAATGGCTCGAAAACCTCAACGACTGGAATCTCAGCCGTTCAAGATACTGGGGCACCCCTCTGCCCATCTGGCGCAACGAAGAGACACGCGAAGAAGTGTGCATCGCTTCGGTCGAAGAACTCTACAACGAAATAGAGCGCAGCGTCAAGGCAGGCTTTATGGAGAGCAATCCGCTCAAAGACAACGGCTTCGTCCCCGGCGACTACTCTAAACAAAACTACGACCGCATCGACCTGCACCGTCCCTACGTGGACCGCATCGTGCTCGTGTCGCCTACAGGGAAGCCCATGCACCGCGAGACCGACCTCATCGACGTTTGGTTTGACTCTGGCGCTATGCCCTACGCCCAAATCCATTATCCATTTGAAAACAAAGACCAGCTCGATGGCCGCACGGTCTATCCGGCCGACTTCATTGCCGAAGGCGTCGACCAGACACGTGGCTGGTTCTTCACCCTCCACGCCATCGCCACAATGGTGTTTGACACGGTGGCCTTCAAGGCCGTCATCTCAAATGGCCTGGTGCTCGACAAAAACGGCAACAAAATGTCCAAGCGTTTGGGCAATGCCGTAGAGCCTTTCGGAGCCATCAAAAAATACGGTAGCGACCCCTTGCGCTGGTATATGATTACCAACTCCGCACCCTGGGACAACCTCAAGTTTGACGAGGAGGGTGTACAGGAAGTGGCGCGTGCCTTCTTCGGCAAACTCTTCCAGACCTACTCGTTCTTTGCCATGTATGCCAACGTTGATGGCTTCGACGGCAAAGCGCCGCAAGTAGACTTCGCCAAGCGTCCGCAAATCGACCGCTGGATTCTCTCCGAACTCGGCACACTCGTCAAAGGCGTGACAGCGGCCTACGAAGACTATGAGCCCACTCGTGCCGGTCGTATGATTAGCACTTTCGTGGTCGACAACCTCTCCAACTGGTATGTGCGCCTCTGCCGCAGTCGCTTCTGGGCCGGCGAGATGAACGAAGACAAACTCAGTGCCTATCAGACGCTCTTCAGCTGCCTGCTGACGGTGTCGAAACTTATGGCTCCCATCGCGCCTTTCTATGCCGATCGACTCTACCGTGACCTACGCGACGCCGCCGGTGAGACGGCCGAAAGCGTACACCTGGCATCGTTCCCCGTGGCTATCGAAAGCCAAATTGACTCAGCACTCGAACAGCGCATGGAACTGGCCCAAAAAGTCACTTCTATGGTGCTCTCGCTCCGCAAAAAAGAGCACGTCATTGTGCGCCAACCTCTGCAACGCATCTGCATACCGGCCACCGACGCCAACGTGCGTAGCGACATAGAGGCTATGAGCAGCCTCATCCTCGACGAAGTCAACGTGAAGACGCTCGAATTTGTCGAAGGCGATATGCTGGAGAAGAAGGTGAAATGTAATTTCCGCGTCATGGGCAAGAAGTTCGGCAAACTCATGAAAGCCGTGGCTGCCGTCGTGACGGCTCTGCCACAAGCCGACATCACCTCGCTTGAAAGCGCCGGCTCAATACAGATTGAAGTGGAAGGCCAACAACTCATCATCGAGCGCGACGACGTGGAGATTGTGAGCGAAGATATTCCCGGTTGGACCGTCGCCACAGACGGTTCGCTGACCGTGGCCCTCGACCTCCAAATCACCGAAGCCCTCAAGCGCGAAGGCATGGCCCGCGAAATCGTAAAACGCATTCAAGCCTACCGCAAAGCGGCCGGTTTTGAAATCACCGACCACATCAAAGTGCGCCTCGAACCCAACAGTCTCCTTCAAGAAGCTGCCGAAGACTATGCTGACTACATCTGTGGACAAGTGCTGGCCGATGACTTCACCTTCGGCTCCACCACTAGTGGCAACAGCCTCGATTTTGAAAGCTTCCAGATTGGCGCCGACATCGTCAAAGCATAATTTTGATATACCATATCAATAATAATTACCTTATAATCTCAACTATCATGTCTGAAAAAAACCGCTACTCTGACGAAGAGCTTGAAGAGTTCAAGCAACTCATCAATGCAAAAATCGAACTCGCCCAGAGAGAGTATCAGCAAATTATGGACACCTTGACGGGTAAAGATGGCAATGGTGTGGACGACACCATGCCGACCTATAAAGTGCTTGAAGAAGGCTCGATGACCCAGACCAAAGAAGAACTCACCAACATGGCCGCTCGCCAGCAGAAGTTCATCCAAGGTCTCAAAGCCGCACTCGTACGCATCGAGAACAAAACCTACGGCATATGTCGTGTCACGGGCAAACTCATCCCCAAAGAACGCCTCCGTGCAGTTCCCCACGCCACGCTCAGCATCGAAGCCAAACTCACGCAAAAGAAATAAACAAGGTAAGACACCGGGCGTTTCAACCCGGTGTCTTACGCATTGACTCGTGCCTTATCCCAACTATGCCTCTGCCCTCCAACAACCGCAACCGAACGCTCACGGCCATTGCCATCGTCGTCTTCATCCTCATCGTCGATCAAATCATCAAGATTGCCGTCAAGACCAATATGGCCCTTGGCGAACAAATAGAGGTGACCGACTGGTGCCGCATTTGCTTCACCGAAAACAAAGGTATGGCGTTTGGCATGGAGTATGTCGGCACAATGGTACTTTCGCTCTTCCGCATCGTGGCTGTGGCATTTTTCACCTATGCGCTTTTCAACATCATCCGGAAACGTGCCCCTTGGGGTCTGCTGGTGAGTTGGGCTGCCGTGGTGGCAGGAGCTGCCGGCAATATCATTGACAATTTCTTTTACGGCCTCATCTTCAGCGAGAGCGGCAGGAGCTTGGACCAAGTGGCTCATTTCACCGCCTTCGGCGAGGGCTATGGAGGATTTCTCACCGGCCGTGTGGTCGATATGTTCTATTTCCCGCTCTTCACTTGGCCCGACTGGATGCCCCTCTTGGGCGGCAACGTCTTTTTTGGCGCCGTCTTCAACTTCGCCGATGCCGCCATCAGTTGCGGCGGCATAGCTTTGGTCTTTTTCTTCCGCCACTTTTTGTCCATTGACTATCTCTTCAAACGCGCTTGAAACCTTCTGCATGAAGCCCATGACCCGACTCATTGCAGTGGCACTTATGTTGGTTGCCACGCTCACGGCTTGTCAAAGCGACAGACCTGAAGGCATTCTCTCCAACAACGAGATGGAAGCCGTGCTCTACGACTACCACCTCGCTATCGAGTTGGGCACACAGGCTGAGGCCGAAAAGCAGACCAAGACCAAAGAGACCCGACTCAACGCACACTATTACACACAAGCCGCACTGGCCAAACATGGCCTCAAACAAGCTGACTTTGAGCGCTCGCTCGAATGGTTCTCGGCCCACCCCGAAGAGTTGCTCGATATCTATAAACGGCTGAACGAGCGTATGGCCGGCGAACTGGGCAATCTGCCCACACCAGCCGATGGCATGACATTCTCACAAGACGCAGCAGCCGACACCACCGACATTTGGCAAGAGGCACGCCAATTGATGCTCTCATCGCAAGGAAACACCCACTTCTCATTCCAACTCCAAGCAGATACATCGTTCCACGCCGGCGACCAGCTCCGTCTGCAATTCACCACCGAGTGGTTTTATAAGGAAGGACAACGTTCGGGCACAGCCTTACTCACCATAAAATATAAAGACGGCACGTCGCAAACCGGACAATTGGCCATCTATGGCTCCGGACAACAGCAGACTTCAGTGACGATTGCAGACAAACCCATTGAGACCATCCGTGGCTTCATCTACCAAAACACAGAATGGTCCAAGCGCCCACGCATCCTCTACATCAGCGGCATCAATCTCTTGCGCATCCACTCCAAAGGCACACCGGTTTTACCCGGAGAGAGACCACTGCGCACTGACTCCACCCTGCAATCGCCTCAAGCGCCGCTCACCGCCAACCAACGCATCCGCGACAGCCTTCTCAGGGCCGACTCAATCAACCACAACAGGCCGCATTTCAAATAATCCCCGTCCACCCTCTGCCATCACCTCTCTCCTGCTTTTGTCTATGTCAACCGACCGACTCATAGAGCGTTTCGCCGTGTCGCGCCTACATCTGCCCGATGGTGACGTGTTGAAAAATCAAGTTATCGAAGTCTGGCAGAGCAACGACGGACACACCCATCACCGATATTATGCGCTGGAGCGCGAACTCCCCTTCACCACGTGGCGAGGTGGCGACTTTTGGCTCTGAAACGACAAGTCTGCTTTACAAAAAGGCGCATAATTTGTCTTCTTTTTCCGAGAAAACCAAAAAAGTATATTTAGTTTTTACTTATTCCATTCTTTTGGCATACATTTGCTCGTGATTAAAACACTATGTTTAACTCAAAAAAGAAAATGGATATGAAAAAACTTATTCTTTCAATGCTTCTTGCCGTTATGGGCATTACCGCAAGCGCACAGTTCTATGCTGGTGGTTCTGTAAGCCTCAGCCGCAATTGGGAAGACAACAAGAGCCACTTCAGCATCCAGCCTGAGGTTGGTTACAACATCAGCGACAAATGGGCTGCCGGTCTCGGCATTGGCTATGCTCACCACTATGCCAATAGCATCAAGGTGAACGCCTTCGAAATCAATCCCTATGCCCGCTACACCGCTTGCAAGTTCGGCGCTTTGTCTTTCTTCGTTGACGGTGGTCTTGGCTTCGTCACGTTCAAAGCCAAAGTGGGTGACGGCCCCAGCTCCGACGCCTACAACGCATGGCAGGTAGGTTTGAAACCGGGTCTCAAAGTCTCTCTCTGCAAAAACATCGACTTCATCGCCCATATGGGCTTCCTCGGCTACAGAGACAACGACGACTTTG
>JAHAWW010000099.1 GCA_018383375.1 Prevotellamassilia sp.
ACCGTTCCTTCAGAGAGGTTGATATGTTCGAGCATGGCACGGTCTGCCATTTGCCACTCGGGGTGACGGTGGTAAAGTTGGCCTTCGAGCTTAAACTGGATAATAGCCATGGCCTTGTGCATTTGCGACAAAAGTCTCAACGTCTTTTCGTCTTCGCCGTCGGTCTTGTCGGTGATGGGCTGGAAGAGTGTGCACGGGTCGTCATTGTAAGTCTCCATGGCAAAAGTGGCGAGGGGAACCATATTGATGCCATAACCCTCTTCGAGCGTTTGGGTATTGGCGTAGCGCAACGAAAGACGAATGACGCTCGCTATACAAGCGAGATTGCCGGCAGCGGCACCCATCCACAAGATGTCGTGGTTGCCCCACTGGATATCCATGTGGTGATAGCCACAAAGCGTGTCCATGATAAGGTGTGCGCCGGGGCCGCGATCAAAAATATCGCCAAGAATGTGGAGCCTGTCAATGGAGAGACGCTGTATGAGTTGGCAGAGGGCCACAATAAAATGATCGGCGCGGCGCGTACGGATGATGGTTTGGATAATCACGCTGACGTAGGCCTGCTTATTGTGGTCTTCGGTCGACTCGTGTAGTAATTCCTCTATAATATAGGCAAATTCTTCAGGAAGGCTTTTACGCACTTTCGAACGGGTGTATTTCGACGATACGTTACGGCAAACGGTGATGAGCCTATCGAGCGTGGTCTGGTAATAGTCTGCCAGATTAGGCTCTGAGTGTTTAACGAGTTCGAGCTTTTGTTCGGGATAGTAGATTAAGGTGCAGAGGTCTTTCTTTTCCTGACTGCGCAAAGTGTTGCCAAAGAGTTCGTTGACTTTGCGCTTAATGTTGCCCGATGCATTACGCAACACGTGTTGGAAGGCTTCGTTTTCGCCGTGCAGGTCGGCCAGGAAGTGCTCCGTGGGCTTAGGCAGATGGAGAATGGCTTCGAGGTTGATGATTTCGGTGGTCACGGCAGAGACCGAAGGAAAGTTGCGCGAAAGCAATTTGAGGTATCTCAAATCGTCGGTGACTGAAGTTGTGTTCTTTGACATAGACCTATTATTATATAGGAGTGGATAGATAGGAGGCGAAATATGGTGCGGCGTTACTGAAACAGTCGGCTGTCTATCTGACTCTCAACCAGCTGCTCTTCGGTGTCGGGCAGATTGGGGAAGAAATCAAGGCCGGTGACACGCTCTACCAGATCGACGGTGACGTGTCGCGGTTGGAGCGACTTGTTATTAAGGTTGCTGAAGATGAACCCTACTGCCCCACTCTTGCCCTTATGACGGTAATACACCACCTTATAGAAACTTTCGGGCACACTCACGCCGTTTTGACCAATCTTAGTGTGTGTGGCTTTGGGATTAAAGATGGGGCCACAGACGATATAGAGCGTATCGCCTGCAAGGGTTTTCTGGCGCATTTCTTCTTCAAGCGTTTTCCACGTGCCGCGGTTTAATTGTGGTAATTGCGGACATATGTTTGTGGTGAAGAAAGACTCGGCCATTGCTGTGGTATTCCATGTATTGTCGGCTGCCGGACACATGTGGCCACGGTCAAAACCGCTTTTGGTGTAATCTTCGTGGGTGGCCGAACAATGCTTCAAGTCTGGCTCTTGTTTGAACTTATTCTTACGTTCAACATTTTTCGTAAGCCGTGAAGCCGTAAGGCGCCAAGCCACCCAGGCGGGACAGAGTTTAGACGTGTCGTAGGCCACGGC
>JAHAWW010000101.1 GCA_018383375.1 Prevotellamassilia sp.
ACCGTTCATGGGGCATACCGCACCGCCACCTTCCGCCACACTGTCACAGTCGTCGACACCGGCGTGGCTGCCACAGACGTCAGTCTCGTCTACTACCAAAGCCCCATTCGCAGCCCGTTAGACGAACTTTATGCGTTCTACGACAGCCACAGAGCTGCCGATTATGCCCTTCGGCCCTCCAAAACCGATTTTCGTGCTGCCCTGCGAAGCGTCTGTGCCGAGGGAGGCTTGGTGGTCGAGGCACGACGGCAGGGCCGTCTCGTTGGCGTCTGTCTGGCTGTAAAGACCGCCGAAAGCCGCGCTTTTTTGCCTATGCTGACAGCGCCCGACGAGGGCGTGAAGAACCTTATGGTGCGAGAACTGAAGCGTCGTCTGAGTGTAGACCAAGTCTATATGAAGCTAGCCTGTGTCGCCACGTCGGCTGCCTCAAGGCCCTATGCCATGGCCCGGGTTGTCGACGCCGGGCGGTTTCTCACGGCAATGGCTCGGCTACATCCCGATTTAGACCTCGTCATAGGCATTGACGCCGACCATGATGTGGCCGAACCCGAGCGCACCTTCCACATCCATCATGGCTGCGCTGACCACACCACAGCCTCACCCACCCAAGTGTTCACCCCGGCCAGCTTGGCCGCTCACTTCTTGGCCGCACGACCAGTTGCCATGGAACATATGCTCGACGAATAAACATCGAGACACAAAGCCAAAAGCACCCCTCGCAGGCCTTGCCACGCCGCTCTCTTAATCTTTGAGCCTCTTCATCTCTTAGCCTTTTCGACAATCAATATATATATATATGATGCGCCATTACATCCTTTCCATAGCTTTAGCCTCTTCCTTTTTGGCCCTTCCGTCCGCGGCACAAACGCTCAGCGACCTTGGCCAGAAACCCCTTTCGGGGTGGGGCATAGGCTCGGCCCAATTCAGTGGCATCACCCCCATCGGCTCCGGCCGTTACGCCCTTGTGAGTGACAAAGAGCCCACCGACGGCCTTTATGTCATGAGCATAGCCCAAGAC
>JAHAWW010000102.1 GCA_018383375.1 Prevotellamassilia sp.
CGCTTTTCTGCGCTTTGGGGCGGCGTCTGTGTGTTTGCAGAAATAAAAAAACGCCTTGTTGTCGCTTTTTTTGTCACACAAGACCCCCGTGTTTGTACTGCACGGCGCCATTCTCAGCTTTGTTTCATAACCCTGCGTCACAAAAGATGTGGTCACAGATTTTGTGACAACGGTTTTTGTCGTCCCGTAGCAGTTTGGTCCGGTTTCAACCGATAAGACCTCCACCTCTCGCCCTTTGCCGCCGTGATTGAGTGCGATTGGATGCTTCGGTCACGGCAAGTCAGTCATTTGTAATGCGTTAAAAGAGGTGTGATTGTGTGAACCGAGAAAAGGCAAACATTAGGGATAGAGAGGCCTACATGTCGTGCGCCTCAAGGCGTCGCTGGGCCAGTTGCTCATATTTCGTGCCGGGCTGTCCATAGTTGGCATAAGGCCAGATGCTGATGCCGCCACGCGGCGTGAAGATGCCCGTCACCTCGATGTATTTAGGTTGCATCAACGCGATGAGGTCTTTCATGATGACGTTGACACAGTCTTCGTGGAAGTCTCCGTGGTTGCGGAAACTGAAGAGATAGAGTTTCAAACTTTTGCTCTCCACCATGCGCCGGGCGGGAATGTAGCTGATGCGGATTTCGGCAAAGTCTGGCTGGCCCGTGATGGGGCAGAGACTCGTGAACTCTGGGCAGTTGAAGCGCACCCAGTAGTCGTTGTCGGGATGCTTGTTTTCAAACGTTTCGAGCACCTCCGGCGCGTAGTCTTGCCGATATTCTGTTTTTCGTCCCAATCCTTTGAGACCTTCGTCCATACGGTTCATATCGTGGTTGTGGTTTGGTTGGCAATTGTTTTTTAAGAAAATAGTTTTCGGCTTATGAGTGGGCCGTTTGTTGTGCTTTTTGCTGCAGATAGGCTTCAAGCCCGCGTCGTCTCAAGATGCAGGCCGGACATTCGCCGCAACCGTCGCCCGGCACGCCGTTGTAGCAGGTCAACGTGTCGTGGCGCACCAAGTCGAGCACACCCAGTTCGTCGGCCAGAGCCCATGTCTCGCACTTGTCAAGCCACATCAGTGGCGTGTGGATGACCATTTGCGCGTCGAGCGCCAGGTTGAGCGTCACGTTGAGTGAGCGGATGAAAGCGTCGCGGCAGTCGGGATAGCCCGAGAAGTCGGTCTGCGACACCCCTGTCACCAAGTGGCTGATGCCCCTTTCGCGTGCATACACGGCCGCCATGCTCAAAAAAAAGAGATTGCGCCCCGGCACAAACGTCGACGGCGGCCTGCCCCCTTCGGCCACGCCTTTTTCAACTTCCATATCGGTGTGGGTCAGACTGTTACGGCCCAGTCGGCCAATGAGGTCGCAGTCGAGCGTCGTGTGAGGCACCCCGGCTCTTTCGGCAATTGTCTGGGCCAGTTCCACCTCGAGCGCGTGTTTTTGTCCGTAGTTGAAGCTCAGTGCCACAACTTCTTCAAACTCCCTTTTGGCCCAAAAGAGACACGTCGTCGAGTCTTGCCCGCCGCTCAACACCACAAGTGCGCGGCGGTTTTCCGGTTTTTGTCCGGTCAGAGTTCTGATAGTTTCCATACGCTATACGAGATATTCTTGTCAAAAGTGTCTTCGCCCTGTGTGCGTTTCATATACTTCACCACCCGAATGGTCACGGGCAGCGCAATGATTTCATAGCCCGTTTTGAGGCAGACTTGGGTCAACATCATAGCCGGCATCACCTCCCAGGGCACCACGCCGCCCAACGCCAGTGGGAAAAAAATGAGTGAGTCGGCCCCTTCGCCCACGATGGTTGAGGCGATGGCGCGAAGCGAAAAATGTTTGCCCCCCTGACTTAGTTTCATGCGGCTCATCACGTAGGCATTGAGAAACGAGCCCACGAGAAAAGCCAGAAACGATGCCCCGGCGATGCGCGGAGCCAAGCCGAAGATGGCGTGGAAACCCTCTTCGCCCTGCCAATAAGGCGCTGCCGGCAGCCAGTCGGCCAAGAGTCCGAAAATCACAAAGAGAAAATTCATCAAGAAACCCATCCAAATCACGAAGCGCGCCCTTCTGTATCCCCACACCTCGACGAGGCAGTCGTTGATGATATAAGAGATGGGGAAGACAATGAGTCCGGCCGTCATTTCAAGCGGTCCGAGCGTCACTTGTTTGGTTTCGAGGAGATTAGCTGCTATCAAGCAGATGCAAAAGAGCACGCCCATCAACATAAAGGGCAGGCTCACGGTGGTTTTTTTGTGAGTCATATTCTTGTTTTTTACGAGGTTTATCAAGCACTCGGTTTCGCCACAACTGCGAAACGATGGCGCAAAATTACGAAAAAGAGTCAAAAAGTCAAAGAGACAAAGAGACAAAGAGAGTTTTGCGGCCTCGAAAAGCCCTTACAGGGCGTTACATATCAGCCCAGGTCGAAGGCCTGGGTAAACGATATACGCTATAACTCCGGCCTGTAAGGTCGGCACACTTAGCGTCTCGTTATCAATATGTTATTTTACCCTCCTATTGTGCCGACCTTACAGGCCGGAGTTTGGAGGGTCATATTAAACCCGGGCCTAACGACCCGGGCTGATATGATACCCCCTTACAGGGCTTGCTTGGCCGCTCAAAACAATCAATAAACCATTCTTGTTTTGAGACCCTACTCTCTCCGGGGCTTTCGAGGCCGCACAAAACCACTCGACGCGCTCGCTCGTAGCGATTATTTATCAACCCCAAAATCCGTTTAATCCGTTACATCCGTGGTCTGTTTTTTTAACACGGCTGCTACAGATTAAACGGATAAAAAATCAACCTAATCTCAATCTCTTTTGCGCACGCACACCCTGCTTTTCATCCCTTCCTTCATCCCCTCCACCAATGCCCTGTCGAGCGGAATGGCATACCGCTCGCCGCGCTCACCTGTTATGATATAGTTGTTTGCAAGATGCTCGTCAAATTTCTCGACAAATGCCTTTCTTATGCGAGCAATATTCTCGTTCAAGGCATTGCCCAAAGGATTGACCACCTTGGTGATGGTGAGAATGAGTCGGGCTTTGTCGGTGTTGGGGCGCAGATGGGTGTAGATGTCGAGAAGTTCGTTGTAATAGTCTTGCATGTGTTTGCATATAATGCCTTCCGGATGGCGCAAGTACAAGAAATAGACCGCCTTGGGCAACGCCCCCATCTCGATTTCCATATTGTTGTAGTCGGGCAGGAAAATGCGATGGTCTGGAGTGATTGTCATGCGCGATAATGGTTCTTGCTTGTCGATAAATTCGTGTATCGCCATCAACGAAACGCCTTCAAGCCTGAGCTTCTGGACCGTCGCGCGCAGTTCACGCAACACCTTTGCCGTCTCGACGAGACTGTGCTCGTCGGCCAAGTCTTCTTCGTTCTTCTCTATGTTGGCTT
>JAHAWW010000197.1 GCA_018383375.1 Prevotellamassilia sp.
TCAAATATTCAAAACATTACGGCAGAACCATTCTACCATGTTTTTTGCAAAAATAAGAATAACAACTTGTTTTGGCAACAAAACAATAATAAGAAGCATTTTGGGGACCTTCTCTCTATATAGCTAAATCGTATTCTTTCATACACTCAAAGGAGATGTCGTTTGTGAAAACAATTAAGGAAACTCGTAGTCAAAAGAAATGCAAATCTGCTTCAAATAACAAAACCGCGACGCCCGAATGATGTTCGGCAGCGTCGCGGCTTTGCTTTTTGTGTGGGGTTGTATTTATTTATCGGCTTTATAGGCTTTGATGATTTTGCGGTTGCTGATGAGGAGGCAGGCGAAAAGCACGATGTTGATTACCACTGAGGCGACATTGTGCACATGAGCGTTGCCTTGCAGACAATCGTAGCCGACCCAAAATGCCAAACCGGCGGTCAGCATCAACATCACGACACATACTGCACAAAGGCGGCGCGCCACACGATATTGTTTCTCAGAAACCATTGGCCGAAACTGATTAGTATTCGTCTTCGTTGAAAAGGAAGTCTTCTTTTGTGGGATAGTCGGGCCATACGTCTTCGATGGTTTCATAGACTTCGCCCTCATCTTCAAGTTCCTGAAGGTTTTCTACCACCTCCATTGGAGCGCCTGAGCGCATAGCATAGTCAATGAGTTCGTCTTTGGTGGCAGGCCAAGGTGCATCTTCGAGTTTAGAAGCTAATTCCAGTGTCCAATACATAATATCAATTAGTTTTAGATGTTTGTTATTTTTTGTTGTTGATAAGGCTTTGCTCTTTAAGCGCGTGCAAAGATAGTGCAAGGTGAGCGGCGAGCAAAATAAAAAAACGTTTTTTTATTTCTGCTTGTCCGAGCCGCAGCCTATCTTATGAAAAGATAGTGCAAGGTGAGCGGCGAGCAAAATAAAAAACTATTTTTTTTCTGCTTGTCCGAGCCGCAGCCTATCTTATGTAAAGATGGTGCAAGGTGAGCGCAAAGGCCAAATAAAACTGGTTTTAATTTGACATTCCCAGGTTGCGGTGTAACTTTGTGGTTATGTTGACGGTTTTCTTTATTATGCTGTTGGGTGTCGGACTGGGATATGTTTTTGGCCGACGCTTGTCGTGGGTGCGCCATGGCGTGTTGCCGCTCATTGGTCTGCTGCTGTTTTTGCTTGGCGTAGAAGTGGGTGGCGATGATTGCATTATGTCGTCGTGGAGCACTATCGGGATAGACGCCATTGTGATTACGCTGGCAGCGACCGGCGGCAGTGTGGCGGCAGCATGGCTGTTGTGGCTGATGATATATAGGAAAGAAACAAGACGGCGCCGAGAGGAGGAGTTGCGATGAAGACGACGTTGGGGATATTAGGTTGTTTCGTTGTGGGGATTGCCGTGGGGCGTTGGGGCGCTTTGTCCGACCCAGTCATCATCGGGCATGTGAGTTTTGCGGCTTTATGCCTGCTTATGCTCTGCGTGGGCATAATGGTGGGGAGCGACAAGACCATGCTCCGTCAGATACGCTCACTGCCACGTTTGAGTTTGTGGCTGCCCGTATGCACCATTGGCGGTGCTTTGGCCGGCAGTGTGCTGGCGGCCCTATTGGTGCATCGTTTGCCGACGGACGGATTGGCCGTGGGTTCGGGCTTGGGCTATTATTCGCTATCGAGTTTGCTCATTGGTGACTTGCGCGGAGCCGAATTGGGCACAATTGCATTGATTTCAAACATTATGCGAGAGGTGATCACCTTGCTTTTTGCCCCATTGTTGGTGCGTTATTGTGGTGCTTTTGCTCCTATTGCCGCGGGTGGTGCCACAACTGCCGACACTACGCTGCCGGTCATTATGCAGTATGCCGGTGCGCGCTGGACCACCCTCTCTGTTTTCCACGGCTGTGTGGTAGATTTCTCGGTGCCTTTCCTCGTCACGTTTTTCTGCACGGTCTGACGCCGTTGCCTCACAGAGTGGCACGATACGGCGGCAAAAGCGCGGTTTTGGTTGAATATTTTTGGGAGAAAAACAGGGACTGCGTAAATTTGTTGCGGATTATTATCGGTCCGTCTAATACTGTCTTAAACCTTGCCCGATGTCGCAGCTCAATCCTCAATATAAGCGTCGCGAGACCTATATTTATTGTCTGATTTGGACGCTGGCTTTTTTTCTTTCGGTTGTCGAAGGTTTTTTACATCAAGAAAAATTCGACAACCCGTCATACGACTGGACGCATTTGTTTTATATCATCCGGCTCAACTGCGTCTTTTTGGTTGTTTTTCTTCTCCACAATTATTTTTTGGTGCCGTTGCTGGTGAAGCGCAGCAAGTGGCTCTATTCGTTGCTTTTCTTGAGTTTGGTTTTTGTGACGCCGCCCACCATCAAGGCGTTCTTTGGCAAAGAAGAACCGCCCAAAGAGTTTCTTTCACATCCCCACAACAGAGAGATGGGCAATAAAGACTTCAAGTTTCCGTTGCCAAAGGGCCGAAAGCCTTTCAAGCCTCTCCATCCGCCTTTCGGTGCCTCAGAGGTGGTGTTGAGCATCATCACGGCGCTGGTGATGGGCCTCAATCTGGGCGTGAAGTTTTTTCTGAAGTCTGAACAGAAGACCAAAGAGATGGAACAGCTCAGACGACGTGCACTCGAAGACCAGTTGCGGTATTTGAAATACCAAATCAATCCGCACTTCTTTATGAACACGCTCAATAATATCCACGCGCTCGTCGACATCAATCCGGAGCAATCGAAGAAGGCCATAAGGCGCCTCTCGGATATGATGCGCTACATCCTCTATGAGGGCAACAACGACATGGTGGCATTGCAGCAAGAGGTGGTGCTCATCAAGAGCTATACGGGTTTGATGAAAATGCGTTACAGCAAACGAGTATCCATTTCGCTCAATCTGCAAAACAATCTGTCAAGCGCCACTCTGCCTCCCTTGCTGCTAATTTGTTTTGTCGAAAACGCTTTTAAGCACGGCGTGTCTTACGACCAGCCATCGTTCATCAAGGTGAACCTGCGCACGGGGCTGCAAAAAATCATTTTCACCTGCCACAACAGTGTGCCCCATCAGTCGCGAGCAAGCGCCAAGACACAAAGTGAAGGCGGAGTGGGGCTGGCCAACGTACGGCGGCGGCTTGACCTCATCTATGGCAACGATTACACGCTCGACATAATTAAGGGCGAAAACGACTTTTTCGTCCAGCTCACCCTGCCTCTCAATCACGACGGGCTACGAGCCGACAACACGAAAACCATCTAATCTTCACACTATGATACACTGTTTAGTCATCGACGACGAACCGCTGGCTTTGGAACAGCTCAAGACCTACATCGAAAAGACTGAAGGACTCACACTCGTTGCGGCCGTCGAGAGTGCCACCGAAGCCGCAAAGCACCTGGAGAGCGAACGCGTCGATGCCATCTTCACCGACATCCAAATGCCCGACATTAGCGGAATGGAATTCATCCGCTCTCTCGAAACAGCGCCCATAGTGGTCTTCACCACGGCTTATAGTCAATATGCCATCGAGGGCTTTAAGGTCAATGCTTTGGACTATCTGCTCAAACCTTTCGGGCTTGACGATTTCAAAAAGACGGCCGAAAAAGTCAAGCGGCAATACGAGCTGCAGCAACAGGCCGAAATGGCCGAACTGCACCCCACGACCGACGACGAAGCCATCTTTATCAAAACAGACTACAAAACCATCAGGGTGGAGACCGACAACATCCGCTATGTCGAGGGTATGAGCGAATATCTGCGTTTTCACTTCCGCGACGACCACAAACCCGTCACGGCTCTGCTGAGCATGAAACGGCTTGAAAGCCACTTATCGGGCAAGCATTTCATGCGCGTACACCGCTCTTATCTCATCAATCTGTCCTGCATCAGAGAATACAACCGCCAGCGCATCACCCTCGAAGGCGGCGAAATCATACCGGTGGGCGATATTTACAAAAACACTTTCTTGACCTATCTTGAAGGAAAATTCCTCTACGGTTAGGCAGTTTAATCGGTGGTCTGCGAGCGCGGACGGCTTAAGACTGCCAGCCCTGCGAAAGTCAGCAATCCGTTGAGCATCAAGAGTTCGTAGCCAAACGAGAAGCCCCAAAAGCGCGGTGCCATATAGTCTAAGACGCCACACACCACCGGCGAGGCTAAGCACACTGCCGGCACCCAACGCTCAGACGTCAGACGCCGACGGGTGAAAAGGCCAAAGGCATAAAGACCAAGCAGCGGACCGTAAGTGTAAGAGGCCATAACGTAGATGGCATTGATGAGACTCTGATCGCCCACAATTTTGAACACGGCCATACAGCCTACAAAAGCCACAGCCAACACCACGTGGACACGGCGACGTATGCGCAGAGCTTCGGCCTCGGAGATTGTACGTTCTTCGATGGCAAGAAGGTCGATGCAGGTGGCTGTGGTCAAGGCGGTCAAGGCTGAGTCGGCACTCGAAAAAGCCGCCGCCACAATACCAATCGTGAAGGGCACCATCACGGCCACGCCCAACACGCCCTCGCCCACGAGTGAAGGCAGCAAACTATCGCCACCGGCCACATGTATGCCACTTGCCGCACTCAAGGCATAGAGCAATATGCCGAAGGCCAGCAACAACAAATTGACCGGAAGAAAACATGCGCCATATAGGCACATGTTTTTTTGTGCCTCGTGCAAATTGCGGCAGGTGAGGTTTTTTTGCATCATGTCTTGGTCGAGCCCGGTCATAACGATGACGATGAAGACACCGCTGAGGAATTGTCGCCAAAAGTTTTGACGGCTGGCAATGTCCCAATCAAACAGTCGCGACATGTCGCTTTCGCTCACCATCTGCACCACGCCGCCAAAATCAAGTCCCAACCGCTGTGCTGCCATCACCATCATCACAACGAGGGCTAAGAGCAGGCAGAGTGTCTGCAAGGCATCGGTGCGCACAATGGCCTTGATGCCGCTGCGGCGCGTGTAAAGCCAGATGAGGACCATCACAGTGACCGACAGCAGGATAAAGGCCCACATCCCGCCCATAGAGTCTGCCGCAATGTCGGGCAAAATGAAGTGCAAGATGATGAGACAAACCAAATACAGACGAGCAGCCGCACCGGCGAGCTTGCTGAGAATAAAAAACAAGGCACCGGTGCGTCGCGTACGCCGGCCAAAACGTGTGCCAAGCCAAGCGTAAATGCTGGTCAGACGCAGACGATAGTAGAGGGGCAAAAGCACAAAAGCCACAACGAGATAGCCGAAAAAAAATCCGGCGCACATCTGCAAATAGGTCATGCCGGTCGAAGCCACCCAGCCTGGCACGGAGATAAAAGAGACGCCCGAGATGCTGGCGCCAATCATGCCGAAACCCACCATCCACCACGGCGACTGCCTTCCGGCACGAAAAAAAGTATCATTGTCGGTCTCACGACCCGAAAGCCGAGAGACTAAATA
>JAHAWW010000103.1 GCA_018383375.1 Prevotellamassilia sp.
GCCGAAAGGAAGTTTGGGTGAGTGGCTGAAACCACCAGTTTGCTAAACTGACGTACGGGTTACCGTACCGGGGGTTCGAATCCCCCAGCTTCCGCAAGCTTAATGCACTCTTAGCTCAGTTGGTAGAGCAACTGACTCTTAATCAGTGGGTCCAGGGTTCGAACCCCTGAGAGTGTACCAACGAAAGGCGAGGCTTAACAACGATGAAAGCTCTCGCCTTTTGTCGTCTTTACACACAGAGGCAGCCACGGCGTCGCCACTTCTGCGAATATTATGACTAACATTGAGATTGAGCGCGCCGAGCGCATTGTCACCTACACCCAGCAGAACCTGTTTCTCACCGGACGGGCAGGCACGGGAAAGACCACCTTTCTCAAACGCCTGCGGCAGACCATTGCCAAACGTATGGTCGTGTTGGCACCTACAGGTATTGCAGCCATCAATGCCGGCGGACAGACCATTCATTCGTTTTTCCAGTTTCCTTTCAGTCCCTATGTGCCGGGCGCTCCACAGACGGAAGGCCGATTTAAGGTGAGGCGAGAAAAAATCAGACTCATCCGCCAACTCGATCTCATCGTCATCGATGAGATTTCAATGGTTCGAGCCGACCTGCTCGACCGTATGGACGATTTTTTGAAGCGCTACCGCCGCAACGGTAAGCCCTTTGGCGGCGTGCAGTTGCTGCTCATCGGCGACCTTTGCCAGCTCACGCCCGTGGTCAAAGACGACGAGTGGCAGATGCTCCGTCCCTATTACGCCTCGCCCTATTTTTTTGCCTCCCACGCTCTGGCGGCCGTGCCCTATTCCACCATCTCGCTCACCCACATCTATCGCCAGACTGATGCCGACTTCATCAACCTGCTCAACGCCGTGAGAGAGGGACGCACAGACGCCGCCGTGCTCGCGGCGCTCAACGCCCGCTATCTGCCGCGTGAGATAGAGCAGTTGACTGGTGGCTATGTGCATCTCGTCACCCACAACCACCAAGCCCATAGTCTCAACCAAGCCCAACTTGACGGCCTCACGACGGCGGCTCAGACCTATGAAGCCACAATCAAAGGCGACTTCCCCGACACTTCGCAGCCGGCCGAACAGAGCCTGACGCTCAAGGTGGGCGCTCAGGTGATGTTTTTGAGAAATAAACACGACGAGCAGATTTACAACGGTATGATTGGCACGGTCGAAGAGTTGCTCAGCAGCAGCGTCGTGGTGCGCACCGACGAGCCCGAACCGCGCAAGGTCGAGGTGGGGCCGGAGGTGTGGGAGAATATGCGCTATCAGCTCGACAAAGAGACGGGCGAAATCAAAGAAGAGGTGGCCGGCATCTTCTCTCAAATCCCCCTGCGTCTGGCTTGGGCCATTACCATCCACAAGAGCCAGGGCCTAACGTTCGACCGCGTGGTCATTGATGCTCGTGCAGCCTTTGCCCACGGCCAGACCTATGTGGCCCTAAGCCGTTGTCGCACACTCGGCGGCATTTATCTCTCCTCACCCGTCAGTCCCGCAGCCATTATCACCGACCGCACCGTCGACGACTATCAGACAGCCATAGACGGCCACCAGCCCGACGATGTGATGATTGCACAAATGGAGCGCGATTTTTTTTGCCACACGGCTTGTAGCCTGTTCGACTTCAGTGCCATTCTCAATCCCCTCTCGGCCTTGGTGAGGCTGGGCGAAAGTCATTTGGCTAAACTCTATCCCGACACTTGCCGGCAACTGACGGCCTGGGAGGGACGTTTGCGCAGCGACGTGGTGCAGGTGGCCGAAAAGTTTTACGCTCAAATCAACCGCTTGGTCAGTGTCTCGACCGAGTTAAAAGCCGACGCCACATTGCAAGATCGCATTCGGGCCGGCAGCATCTATTTTGCCAAACAACTGCGCCCTCTGCGGCTGTTTGTGGCCGGACTTAATCTGACGGTCGATAATAAAGAAGTGGCCGCTCAGGCCGACCGCCACAGCACCGAACTGTCCGAACAGCTCGACGTGGCCATGAAACAGCTCGACCACGTGGCCGAGACGGGTTTTGAACTCAAAGACTATCTTCGCTTCAGAGCCAAGGCAGCTATGCAACTTAGCGACGACGACTCTTCACAACCACAAAAGACTGAGAAAAATAAAAAGGCCAAACCGACCGCCATTCCCGAAGAAGTGAAAAACGTCGCCCTTTTCGAGCGACTCACCGAATGGCGACGCCGCAAGATGGCCGAACTCGAACGTCCGGCTTTCACCATCCTCTCAACCAAAGCCCTTATCGGCATTGCCAATCAACAGCCCACCAACAGCCATGCCCTGCTGGCCATAGACGGTATCGGGCCGACCAAGGTGCGACAATTTGGCGACGAAATCATTGAAATGGTCTGCGACTTTATGGCTCAACAGCCTTAGCCCCTTTCATCTCCACACGATAAACCGCCTGCCGGCATCGTCCCCAATGAGGAGTGCCGGCAGGCGGTTTGTCGTGTAGGTCGGGCGGCTCAGAGTGGTCTCACCCGGCCGTCGTCATGCTGCGGTCACTCGCGACCGCGCATGTAAGAGATTTCGTAGAAACAGGGATAGATGTTGTAGGATGCATCGCTCTGTCCTTGTGCGGCCGGGACTATGAGGCGAACCAACGCCGGGCCTTCTTCATTGTCGAAACGCGGCAAGTTGATAAACGCTAAGGGGATGAGCCAGCCCGAGGGCACTGAGGCCGTGCCGTAGGTGTTGAGCATAGCGCCGCTGGTGAACGTGCCGGTGAAGATACCGCCACTGTTGGTGCAACTCATCGTTTCGGGATAAGGCACATAAAACTGGTTGCGGTTTGAACTCTGTATGGTGTCGCTCGCAATGTTATATTCGATGTAGCGTGAAAGCACGGTGGCATGCTCGCCGTCGGCGAGAGGTTGGCCTTGGCCTTTTCTCACAATCTGCATATATACGCCCGAACCGCTGAACAGTACATATTCGTTTTTGCTGACGTCGGTCAGGCTGTCTTGTGCATAAAACTGCTCTTCGCTAATCACTTGGATGTTGCCCGGCACCTCAAGCACAGGCGTACCGTCTGTGCCCAACACCGTCACGCCCGAGGAGAGAAACGCGCTGATTTGCTTGCGCTCGCGTTTGAGCATATCGGCATAGGTGTCGTCGTCATCGCAGGCCACAACCATCGGCATGGTCAGACAAAGGGCAAGGAGAGAAAAAAGATATTTTTTCATTGTCGTTGATTTATGCTATGGTGAAAGTTCAGAATACAAAACGAAGCATGTCGTTGAATATGGCCCAAGCCATCAGAGCAAGCAAAAGAACCATACCGACCATTTGGGCACGTTCCATAAACTTGTCGCTCGGGCGGCGGCGTGTGATGACCTCAAACAAAAGGAAGAGCACGTGACCGCCATCAAGGGCCGGAATGGGCAGGATGTTGACGAAAGCCAGCATCAGCGAGATAAACGCCGTGAGCTCCCAGAATGCCTGCCAGTTCCAAGAGGAAGGAAAGAGATTGCCTATCGTGCCAAAACTGCCAATGCTCTTGGCTCCGTCGGCCGTAAAGAGATATTGAAGGTCTCTTACGTAGCCGCAGAGCACGTCCCAACCATAAGCTGCACCGGCCGGGAAACTTTCGAAGAAACCATATTTGCGGGTGACCACGGGATAGTCGGCGAGGACGTTGTGCTTATTGATTCCCATCGTGTATAAGGGGCCTTCTTGGGTCTCTGTACGGGCCAATGTCATGGCGAGCGTGTCAAGTTTGCCATCGGTATGTTGCACCACGGCCGTCACCTTGCGTCTTTTCTCCACCTCATTGGTCTGTCCATTTTTTTCATAGGCATCGATGGTCAACTGCAAGTCATACATCGCTAAATTAAAGGCATTCCAGGTCGTCATGCTTTTTCCGTTGAACGCCGCCAAGTGGTCGCCGGCCTTGATGCCAGCCTTGGCTGCCGGACTCCCAGCCTCGACGCTGTCGATGAGCGCCGGATGGCGAACGTCCATAAACGGAGGTTGGGATTTGAGCATTTCCAGCAGATTGAGATCGCCGGGCAGGTTGAGGTTGACCTTATGGCCGTCGCGCAAGACTGTCACGCTCGTGGCGCCGGATATCTCGCGATAAACCTTGTCGGCCTTTTTGCCGAAGCGGTCAAAGACCACGTCGTCAGCCTGAAGGGGGATGTCGCCCTCTTGAAAGCCCAACTTATGTGCGGCCTCATTGTAGGTGAAGCCGTGAGTCATCTTCTCGATAGGCTGATACTTGTCGCCACAGAAGAAAAGCACCATGGCATAGATAAACAAGGCCAAAACAAAATTGACCAGCACACCGCCCACCATTATCAGCAGGCGCTGCCAAGCAGGTTTAGCACGAAACTCCCAGGGCTTGACCGGCTGTTTCATTTGCTCGGTGTCCATCGACTCGTCAATCATGCCGGCAATTTTGACATAGCCGCCAAGCGGCAACCAACCGATGTGGTAGTCGGTGCCACGCCAAGAGAAAAGTTTCCAGCTCTTCCACGGGTCGAAGAAAAGGCAGAATTTCTCGACTTTGACTTTGAAAAGTTTGGCAAACAGAAAATGACCGCCCTCGTGAAGCAAGATGAGCAGGGCGAAACAGAGGATGAGTTGCAGGGTTTTAATGAGAAATACTTCCATTGTAGCGTTGAGGCTGCAGTTTTTGTGTGGTGAAAAGTTTGAAGATAAAGCGTTTTATGACAGGCCGGCGATGAGGTCGGCGCAGATGGCTCGGGCCTCTTTGTCGGTGGCCAGGTAGGTGTCGAGTGAAGGTTCGGCGACGAAAGGTGTACGTGCCATTGTTTCGGCAATGACTTCTGCAATCTGCAGGAAGCCGAGTCTGCCTTCGCGAAAAGCAAGATTGGCCACCTCGTTGGCGGCGTTGAGCACACAGGGCTTATTGCCGCCGCTTTGGGTGGCTTCATAGGCCAAAGCCAGACAAGCGAAGCGCTCCATGTCGGGCTTTTCAAACGTGAGATGTCCGAGGGTGAAAAGGTCGAGCTTGGGCGTGTTGAGCGTGAGTCGCTGCGGATAGGAGAGGGCATACTGTATGGGCACCCGCATATCGGGCATGCCGAGTTGGGCCTTAACCGCCCCGTCGGCAAACTGCACGGCGCTGTGTATGATGCTTTCCGGGTGAACCACAATCTCTATGTCGGTGGGACTGACACCAAAGAGCCATTTGGCTTCAATCATTTCAAAGCCTTTGTTCATCATCGTGGCCGAGTCGATGGTTATTTTGGCCCCCATTTGCCAGTTGGGATGTTTGAGCGCTTCGGTCGGAGTGACAGCCGCGAGGCGCTCTCTTTCCATCAGACGGAACGGTCCGCCCGAGGCCGTAAGGATAATCTTTTCGATGGGGCTTCTCTCGCCGGCCAGACATTGGAAAATGGCTGAGTGCTCGCTGTCTACGGGCAAGATGGGTGCTTGCCGGGCGAGTGCCCGTTGCATGACGAGTTCGCCGGCTACGACGAGCGTCTCTTTGTTGGCCAGAGCGATGGCCTTGCGTGCGTTAATGGCGTGAAGAGTCGGCTTGAGACCGGCAAAACCCACCAGCGCCGTGAGCACAATGTCAATCTGTTCGCCCTCCACCACTTGGCATAGTGCCTCTTCGCCGGCATAAACTTTCACGGGCAAGTCGGCTAAGGCTTCCTGCACATATTGGTATTGGCTTTCGTCGGCAATGACCACGGCGTCGGGCAAGAAGCGTCGGGCCTGGTCTATGAGCAAATCGGCGCGGCGTCCGGCCGTGAGCACACGGGCCTCAAACAAGTCGGGGTGTTGACTGATGACGTCGAGCGCTTGCGTACCGATGGAACCGGTTGAGCCTAAGATGGCTATTTTTTTCTTCGACATGGTGGGGATTTCAAGAGTTCAAGTCTGCCAAGCCTTCGGGCAGAGCGAGCGCGATGGTACGTTCTTTGATGGAGAGGTGCGTCAAGAAGTCTTCGTGGAGCGGCAGCAAGATTTCGCGGTCTGTCGGCGTGGTGAGCGTCAGCAGGATGTTGGCCGTGGAGTCGTCGACTTGTTCGATGGTGCCTAAGGAGCGTCCTTCGGGGTCGGTAACGTGGAAACCCGTGAGTGCTTTCCAAGAGCGCAGTCCCTCATCATCTTCGTCGTCGGGCAGACAGGCGAGGGGATAAAACACGCGTCGGCCGGCCAGGGTCTTGGCCCGGGCTTCGGTGTCTACGTCTTCAAATTTCAGGATGGCGGTCTCTTGGTTTTTGAAACGGTATTCCTCCCAAAAAAAAGGCACGAGAATGCCATCGGTCTCTATGACAAGATATTCGGCGTCGCCTCGGTCAAAGGCGTCATCGGTGAAACGCATTTCCACCTCGCCTTTAATGCCGCGTGCTTTAGTGATGGTGCCTATGTAGAATACCTCAGACTCTCTAATCATGCTTCTCTGATGATATTGGCTCCGAGTTGGCGGAGTCGTTG
>JAHAWW010000115.1 GCA_018383375.1 Prevotellamassilia sp.
CGCCCGTTTCGGCGAGGGGACGGCTACCGAGTTCGAAGGCAAAGAGAGCCGAGTCGTTTTTGGTGACATAAAAGCGGTCGCCGGGTTTGGCGGCGGTCATGGCGTCGGCCGCATTGATTTTTTTGTAGCCTGCCGCTTCGAGTCGGCGACTGATGGTGTCGACGGCGAGGAAGTTGACGGGCGAGGCGTTGAGAAAGTCGATGAGTCTTGTAATCATGCTATCGAGTGTGTATGTTGGATTGTCGTGACAATGGGTCTCAGTGAGGGCAAATATAGCAAAAAGCCGCCACAAAAGAGTCGGGTGGTCATGGGTAAGTGAACAACGCCTCACGGCTCGCTCAGAGCACCGTGTTCAAAAGGGAGGGTTGAGTGGGACATAGCTATAGGTTTTATTCAATCTTTTTCAGAATTACACACAATAGGGCCAATTGGACCGAAGAGGCCCAAAATCTACGCCGAGAGCACTGAAAATCAATGTCATAAAGAAGAAAACACGCCTTGAAAGCCTCAAAAACTGACGGAAAATAGCGACGTGAAACATTTTTGAGCCAGAAAAAAGCGCGTGAAATAGGGACTATTTTTCCCGCGATAAGGACAGTTTTTCCTGTCATAAGGCCCGTAAGGCTTTGAAAATGAAAAAGAGAGGCCAAAAACCTCTCTTTGCTTATTTCTTGCCTCAAAGATAATCTTTGAGCGGGATGTGGAAAAAGACAAACCGATGAGTGCCGTCTAAAGCTTGAAGTATGACAACACAAACCAAGCGCCCACCCATTGGGCCACAAACAAAATCGGGACCAGAATGAGAAACAAGGGCTTGCGCACTTTGTGCCAAAAAAGCAACATACCCATCAAAGCGCCAAAGGCACCACCAATGGCGGCCAACACAATGAGCACAGCCTCGGGTATGCGCGACGTGCCGCGCTCGGCCTTCAACTTGTCTACGCCGTAAAACACAAAGGCGAGAATGCTCAAGAAAAATAACAGACTTATGGTTAGCATAACGTGTGAGATTTACCAGTGAATTCAGTTCAAAGTGTGGGAGGCCACTTTCATTAAAACCCAATAGCAGGCCAATGTGACCAGCGCGCAGAGCACCCACGCCAACAACGTCAGCCACGGGAAGCCGCGACGCTCAATGGTCTCGACCACAACGAGATAGCGACGCTCTTCGTCGTCGAGCACGAGATCGACAGGGCGGAAACGGCGTGAAGCCTGCGTCAAAGTGAGTCGGGCGGCCGGGGAGGAAATCCGAGAGGCGTCGACAACGAACTGTCCCTTCGGGTCGGTAAGGGCCTCGATGGTGACACCGCCTATGGCCAATTTGACCGAGGCGCCGACCACCGGCGTGGTTTCGTCGCTCTCGACAATGGTGAAGGTGAGCACGTCGAGCGGCACTTCAAAATCGAAAACTTCGGGACCGCTCACCACATAACTCTCGGTGTGTTGCGGATTGCGCATGTCGGAGAGACTGAACGACGTGCCGGAAGTCAAGGGCGGCAATTGGGCTTTTCCGGCAGTGTCGGTGACGAGGGTAGAAGGAGCGGCCTCGATGCCGAAACAGCTCAAGCTGTAGCCCACACAGGGTGTGCCATCGGGATGGTGCACGAAGACACTGCAGCAAACCGTCGTGGGCAGTTCGGGCTCGGGGGCAGGGGCCGGAGGCTCGGGGGCAGGCGGCGCTAAAGGCGCAAGATTGACTGCGTAGCGCGTTTGTCCGGGCTCAAACATGATTTCATAGTCAACACCGTCTACCACAAGCGACAATCCACGCTGGCCCTTATAGGGCGAGAATTGGTAGGTGCCGTCGGCCTCGGCAGTGAGCGACTTGAGCCCGGTGTGGGTTTTCAGTCCAAAGACAAGTCCAGAAACCGGAGCACCGGAGCGCATAAAGGCCACGGTGATGACGACTTGGGAGGTGGCTTTGCCACGCAGCGGGCCGCCGGGCATTCGCTCCACAGGACCATAACCCCAGGCGGCGAGGCAGACTTCCACGCCCTGAGCCGTCGACCGGCAAAAGACACAATCATCTGTGGGCGTCGAAAGGGCAGCGCGCACAATGCCGTCGGCATTGGGTGTGGTCGACAATAAACGGAGCAACTGCTGCTCGGCGCCGGCCAAAACGTTTTCGGCGGTCTGACGGATGTCGGCAGGCGCATAGGCCAAGGTCGTCCAATCGTCGCCGGGCGCCTGCCAAGTGAGTTCTGACGGCCCCACGTGGCGACGGGCAAAACAAAGACCGCTACCACCAAGGCGACTCTCAAAGAGATTGCAAAGCCCGTCGTAGGGCACACCGTCGACCAACTGGCGGACGTCGTTTTTATTGACTTTCTTAAGTATCATAGGATGAAGGGAAAGAATGCGTTACATAATGTTCCAGACATAAGGCCGGGCCGTCAATAACGGGCATAATACGAGCCAAGCGACGAGGCGAGCTGTCCACCAATCTCTGACGAAAAGCGATGAAACACATCGGCAAGAAGGTGACGCTGAGAGAGGCGAGCCTGGTCGGTGGTGAAGCGGTTGAAATGGCGGACTATCTGGTCGTAAAGTGCCTTATGGTGTTGCTGCTGTGCCTCAGAGAGCCGTGTGTTTGTGGCAGCCAAACCATCCCGCAGGGTGATGATTTTAGAGAGATGCCGGCGATAGATGGCATTATTACGATAGCTGTCGGCCTCGGCGAGCACACGGCTACGATGTGGACCGAACGACTTCCACGAATGGCCATTGAAAGCCGGCGAAAGGCGATGAGAAGAGGCCACAAAGCGAGCGACCTTGACATAAACGTCGTAAATCTGACGAAGTTCTTGCAGACGGGCATCGCCCGGCAGGCGACGCCAAAGAGTATCGACGCCGGCCATACCGTCTTTGACCACAGCCGGCCGACAATCTGAACGATGAAACTCTGCGAGCAACACTCGGTGAAGGGCATCGGCGGCAGCATTGTTGGACTGAGCCATAAGATAGTCGGCCTCGGTGGGACTGATGCGTCCGGCGCCCTGCATCTGGCCGATGTCGCTCTGCTGCTCGGCAAAGAGCTTTTGCGACCACGTCTCGGCTTCAGCCCAACCCGCGTGAATGGTCTTGGAGGTTTCGGCCAATATGGTTTTCTGCGGATTGACAGGCGGAGGAGGCGTGGTGCCGCCACTAAGCCACATGGCACCAAGCACAAGCGCCAAAACGCCAATGGCCAACAAAACGAGACGAAGTATTTTCATTCCAAACAAATTTAATTGCTAACGTACGGAAAAGGAAGGAGAACGTTGGGAAAACCAAGTGGCTTTTTGACTCATATTTTAATGAGCACCAGTCTCAATAAGCTGGTCGAGGCTCTCCTGCGGGAGCAAGTTTTCAAATGATTCGGCCGCGGCAGCTTTATTCTTGAGTTCGTCTGCTTTTTTGCCATTCACTCTTACGAACTCTTTAAGAATCATCTTCTGCGAGTCGCTGAGGCGAGAGTCTTTGTCCTGCAAGATTTTGTTTAGGCTCTCAACTTGGCCTTGCTTGAGCGCGTACCACGCTTCGAGGACTTCATTATACTGGAGCGAAAGCCGATCGGCCTCTTCGTGTTCCAGATCGAATGCGGAGGCAGGCTCAGTTTGAAGCCACTCATACACTTCTGACAACAAACTGTCAATAGGCTCGTGGATTGTTCCCAAACGGGATTGATAATCTTTATACATCTGTTCAATGTCCTTCGTGTCGGCTCCGGCAGCGGACCGGTCTTTGGAGACTTGCTCTTGCTTGGCAGCAGTAGCCGGCGTGGCAGAGTGCCCCCAAATGAAAAAGCCGATGAGCACGCCCAAAAGCAGGCCGACAGCCAGTCCGATGCCGGCAAACAGCAGAAGATCCGGCAAGCGACGCGACTGCGAGCCACCGCCCGAGGTCGGACAACCATGACTACGGGGGGAGTTGACTGGTTTGAGGGTGGAGCGGAGAGTCACACGAAGGAGCCGGCCTCCATTGGATAACTGCGTGGCGGTGTGGCTTAACATCTTGAGAGTATAGTCGGACGGGGCTATGCTCCACTTCAACTCGGTGTCGGGACCTTCAAGTTGCACCTCACCACGCTCAGGTATGGGATAAGAACGACCGTTTTGCGACCGCAACACAAGGCGTGATGGAGAGATGGCTTCGCCGTTTTCGAGCACAGCCTCTATGCGCAGGCTAATGGTCTTGAGACGCGGACTGAGCCGGCACACGATGCGCTCTTCGGATTCGTCGACCTTCACTCCGGGTTCGGCGCCCTGCATGGCTTTGGCTATTTGGATGGTATAGGCCGTGTTTTCTTCATAACTCTGAGTGGCAGGTACATTGATAGTGAACGAGGGCTTGATGGCCGGATTGATTTCGCCCACACGTTGATTGCCCAAATAGATGTCGTAGACTTTAGGACGCGGCGTCGCCACGTTAAGCCGTGGCGCCATGGAGGCGTGATTGGGGGCAAAGACTACTTCGCCATAGGCTTGAAACTCACGATAGGCCGGATCGGCAAAAATGGCACGCGTGGTGGCCTCGTCGGCGGTGACAACGGCAAAGCCGGTGCCGGCCGTGGGACGATGAGGACTGTGGGCCGGCTCGAGACGATAACGCGAAAGAATGGCGCGAAACTCGTCAACTTGCTCGTCGCGGTCGAGGAATTGGGCACCGGCAATGCCTATGGCAAGGTAGTGAGCCACATAATAGCGATAGGCTTCGGTCAAAACGTCGTAGGGACTTACGCCGTCGGCGAATTTCATACCGCGAGGCACTCCAAGCGCCATTTTGAAACTGCCTGTACGGGCTGCGCCTATGCTCGAAACGCCATTGCGCACCACCGTGTAGAGCGTGTGGCTCTCGGCAGTGTGAAGCACATAAAACTCTGTGCACGACTCAAATCCCGGATAAAAACTATCGGCAATGGCCAGTGGCGTACCAATAACAAGAATGGGAGCGAAGCCGGAATCGCTGCGCTTGTTGCCATAGATATGGAGCGAAAGAGAAGATGACATGGTTATAAGCTGTGAAAGGTTTGATTTTCTAATCTATGAGGCTAAGAGAGTAAAGGTCTAAAGACTATGAGACTAAGAGTTTTAGCGGCCAAGAACGGCCTGAAAGGCCATTGCCTGGCCGATTTTCCCTATTTGATTTTTTGTCTTTTGAGTCTCTTGGCTCAATTGCCGCCAATCAAGTCGCCCACCTGGCTGAAAAAGCCACGCGTGACTTTCCGGCCCTGAGTGACGCGCTGAATGACGCCCACAAGTTTGTCGGAGTCGGTGCAATCGTAGTCGTAAACGCCACCAATATAGAAATGCCCCAAACTGAAGGTGCGGACCATAGGATGCCCGTCGGTAGAGACGTTAATGCCGTATTTGCGGCACAAATTGGTGAGCTCGCCGATAGAGGCCCCGTAGTTTTCGCGACATATCTGCTCGGCCGCTGCATTACGCTCGCCTTGCATGCCAAGCATATCGGCCTTCGACATAATAAAATGAATGGTGTCTACGCGCTTGAGCAGTTTGGCGTTTTGCG